>NZ_KI271664.1:0-25467 GCF_000469445.2 Oscillibacter sp. KLE 1745
GCGGGCTTCGGCAACGTGACCTGGGGCATCTGCAAGAAGGCCACGCAGCTGGGGGCCAAGGTGGTGACATTGTCCGGCCCGGACGGATATATCTATGATCCGGACGGCATAGCCACGGAGGAGAAGATCGCGTATCTGGTGGAGATGCGCTCCAGCGGCCGCAACCGGGTGCAGGACTACGCGGAGAAGTTCGGCGTGGAGTTCTTCCCCGGTGAGAAGCCCTGGGGCGTGAAGGCGGATGTGGTGATGCCCTCGGCCATGCAGAACGACGTGCACATGGAGCAGGCGAAGCAGATCGCGGCCAACGGCGTGAAGTACTACATTGAGGTGGCGAACATGCCCACCACCAACGACGCGCTGCGGTTCTTGATGGAGCAGCCCGGGATGATCGTGGCGCCCAGCAAGGCGGTGAACGCAGGCGGCGTGGCCACCAGCGCACTGGAGATGGCGCAGAACAGCGAGCGGCTGGTGTGGACGGCGGAAGAGGTGGACGCGCAGCTACACCGGATCATGAACACCATCTACCAGATGAGCGTGGACGCGGCCGCGGAGTACGGCTTGGGCTACAACCTGGTGGCAGGCGCCAACATCGCCGGCTTCAAGCGGGTGGCTGAGGCCATGATGGAGCAGGGCGTATTCTGATACAGACGCATAAGCACATATCGGAAACAGAGCACACAAGCGCGGGATCCGCCGGCAAGTGCGGATCCCGCGTGTTTTTTATCATCCGAATCAATGAGGGGAGAATTTATGGAGCAGAATCTGGACCGGGCGGAGGCGATCATCGACGCCTACGGCTGCGATCAGTCGAACCTGATCGCGATCATGCAGGAGATCCAAGGGGAGTATAAGTACCTGAGCGAGGGAGCGCTGACCCTGATCGCGGAAAAGCTGGGCATCAGCACGGCAAAGGTGTACAGCGTGGCCACTTTCTATGAGAATTTCTCGTTGGAGGCCAAGGGCCGGCACATCATCAAGGTATGCACCGGCACGGCCTGCCACGTGCGCAAATCCGGACCCATTTATGACAGCCTGCGGGACGCTTTGGGTCTGACCGGAAAGCGGAAGACCTCCGCGGACGGCCTGTTTACCCTGGAGACCGTGGCCTGCTTGGGCGCTTGCGGACTGGCACCGGTCATGACCATTGATGGAGAGGTCCACGCCAAGATGACGCCGGAAGATGCGCTGGCGCTGGTAGAGGATATCCGCAGAAAGGAGGCGGCCACCGCATGAGACAGGTAAAGATGACGCGGGACAGCTTCCACGTGTTCCAGGCCAACGCCCGCAACGCCCTGAAGCAGAGCGAGCAGGTGCCCTCTATCCTGATCTGCGCCGGCACCGGCTGCATCGCCGGCGGCGCCATGAAGATCTATGACAATTTGAAGACGGAGTGTGAAAAACGGGGCCTGCCGGTCTATGTGGGCCTCAAACACGACACGGACGCGGAGAAGAGCCTCCATGTAAAGATGAGCGGCTGCCACGGCTTCTGCGAGATGGGGCCTCTGGTCCACATCGAGCCTATGGGCGTCATGTACATCCATGTGAAGCCGGAGGACTGCCATGAGATTCTGGAGAAGACCGTGCTGGGCGGCGAGATCATCGACCGGCTGGTGTATCACCTGGACGGCGTAGCCTACCCCCGGCAGGAGGACATCCCCTTCTACAAGAAGCAGCATCGGGTGGTGCTGGAGAACTGCGGCAGCAGCGATGCCGAGGACATTGAGGAGTACATCGCCAAGGGCGGTTACGCCGGTTTTGAAAAGGCCCTCTTTGAGATGACGGATGAGGAGATCTGCCGGTCCATCATCGACTCCGGCCTCCGGGGCCGCGGAGGTGGAGGCTTCCCCGCGGGCCAGAAGTGGGACGGTGCCCGGAAACAGAAGTCAGAGAAAAAATACATCGTCTGCAACGGCGACGAGGGCGATCCCGGTGCGTTCATGGACCGCTCCATTATGGAGGGTAACCCCCACAGCGTGCTGGAGGGCATGATGATCGCCGGCCGCGCCGTGGGCAGCGACGAGGGGTATATTTATGTCCGGGCGGAGTATCCGCTGGCCGTGAGCCGGCTGAAAGCGGCCATTGCCAAGGCGGAGGAGTACGGTCTTCTGGGCGATCACGTCATGGGCACAGACTTCTCCTTCCGGATCCATGTAAACATGGGCGCCGGCGCCTTCGTCTGCGGCGAGGGCAGTGCCCTGACAGCTTCCATCGAGGGCAACCGGGGCATGCCTCGGGTCAAGCCGCCCCGGACCATCGAGCACGGTCTCTGGGCCGAGCCCACGGTGCTGAACAATGTGGAGACTTTTGCCAACGTGCCCCTCATCATCCGCAAGGGCGTGGACTGGTACCGCTCCATCGGCACCAAGACCAGCCCTGGCACCAAGGCCTTCGCGCTGACAGGCAACGTGGTGAATACCGGCCTCATTGAGGTACCCATGGGAACCACTATCCGGGAGGTGGTGTTTGACATCGGCGGCGGTATCCGGGGCGGCAAGAAGTTCAAGGCCGTTCAGATCGGCGGCCCCTCCGGCGGCGCCACCACCGCCAGCCGCGAGCACCTGGACCTGCCCCTGGACTTCGACAGTCTGAAGAGCATCGGCGCCATGATCGGCTCCGGCGGCTTGGTGGTCATGGACGAGGACACCTGCATGGTGGAGACGGCCCGGTTCTTCATGGAGTTTACACAGAAGGAGTCCTGCGGCAAGTGCGTCCCCTGCCGGGAGGGCACCAAGCGGATGCTGGAGATCCTGGACCGGATTATCGACAACAAGGGCACACTGGAGGATCTGGACCTGCTGGAGGAACTGGCGGACACCATCAGCAAGACAGCCCTGTGCGGCCTGGGGCAGAGCGCCTGCAAGCCCGTCCAGAGCACGCTGAAGTATTTCCGGGATGAATATCTGGCCCATGTAGTGGACCACCACTGTCCCATCTGCAACAAGGAAAAAGCCCACCCCACCATCGACCCGGAGAAATGCAAGGGCTGCGGCAAGTGCCGGAAGAACTGCCCCATGGAGGCCATCACCGGCGCGGCCAAGCAGGTCCACGTCATCGATCCGGAGAAGTGCATCAACTGCGGCGCCTGTGTGACCAATTGTCCCTTCGGCGCCATCACGGCCAGTAAGTGAGGAGGGGAGTACCATGGCAAAGGGAATTATGTACATTGACGGCCAGCGGGTGCCCTTCGACGGGGAGAAAAACGTCCTGGCTGTGATCCGGAAGGCCGGCATCGATATGCCCACCTTCTGCTATTATTCGGAACTGTCTGTTTACGGCGCCTGCCGGATGTGCGTGGTGGAGGACGAGCGGGGCAAGATCGACGCCTCCTGCTCCATGGAGCCCCGGGATGGCATGGTGATCCGCACCAATACCGCCCGGCTCTTAAAGCACCGGCGGATGATCCTGGAGCTGATGCTGTCCTCTCACTGCCGGGACTGCACCACCTGCGAAAAGAATGGCAGCTGCCGCCTGCAGGAGCTGGCCCTGCGCTTCGGCGTGCGGCACGTCCGCTTCAAGGACACCCGGCCCCACTATGAGATCGACACCTCCTCTCCGGCCATCGTCCGGGATCCCAACAAGTGCATCCTCTGCGGTGACTGCATCCGGGTGTGCGAGGAGATGCAGGGCATGGGTATCCTGAACTTCGCCCACCGGGGCAGCGACCTGGTGGTGTGCCCGGCCTTTGACCGCAAGCTTGGAGAGACCAACTGCATCAGCTGCGGCCAGTGCGCAGCCGCTTGCCCCACCGGCGCCATCACCATCTTTAACGAGATCGGCCGGGGGTGGCGGGCCCTCCACGACCCGAAGAAGCGGGTGGTGTTCCAGATCGCCCCGGCGGTCCGGGTGGCGGTGGGCGAGGCCTTCGGCCTGGAGCCCGGCGTCAATGCCATCAACAAGCTGGTGTCCGCCCTGAAGATGATGGGCGCCGACGAGGTGTACGACACCACCTTTGGCGCAGACCTGACCGTCATGGAGGAGGCGGACGAGTTCCTGGAGCGGCTGAAAAAAGGCGGCCCCTTCCCCATGTTCACCAGCTGCTGCCCGGCATGGGTGAAGTATGTGGAGGAGGAGCGGCCCCACTTCCTGAAGAACATCTCCACCTGCAAGTCTCCCATGGAGATGTTCGCGGCGGTGCTGAAGGATCAGTACGCCAGGAAGGACGAAGAGGACGGCCGCACCACCTACCACATCGCCATCATGCCCTGCACCGCCAAGAAAATGGAGGCCAAGCGGCCGGAGTTCCAGCATGACGGAAAACCGGATGTGGATCTGGTGCTGACTACGCAGGAGATCATCATGATGATCAAGGAGTCCGGCATCCGTTTCGCAGAGCTGGAGGGGGAGTCCCCGGACCTGCCCTTCGGCATGGGCACCGGGGCGGCCACCATCTTCGGCACCACCGGCGGCGTGGCGGAGGCCGTGGCCCGGCGGGTAGTGGAGGACAAGTCCAAGAACACCCTGCAGGCCATCCAGTTCTCCGGCATCCGGGGCAGCGAGACCATCCGGGCGGTGACGCTGCCGGTGGGGGACCGGGCGCTGCGGATCGCGGTGGTCCACGGCCTGGTGAACGCACAGAAGCTGCTGGACGATATCGAGAGCGGTCAGGAGTACTTCGACCTGGTGGAAGTCATGACCTGCAAGACCGGCTGCGTAGGCGGCGCTGGCCAGCCCTACGGGCTGATCCCGGTGAAGCAGCAGCGGGCAGAGGGCCTCTATGAGGCGGACCGCACCGCCCTCATCAAGCGGTCTGAGCGGAACCCCATCGTTACAAAGCTCCTGGAGGGAGCGCTGAAGGGCCGCACCCATCAGCTGCTCCATGTGGAGTACAAGCGTCCGGACAAGGCGTAAGGATATCTTCCAAAGGGAAGCCCCTCCCAGGCGGGAGGGGCTTCCGCCCGGTACGGCGGCTTCCCCCGGCGGAAGCCGAAAAATTTTCCTTGCGTTTCGAGCGGAATTTGGGTATCGTAGAGAAAAAGCGCGAAGGGAGGATGCAGCATGATCCTGATGGCCTGTGTGGACGGCCGGAACGGCATGGCCTTCAACTGCCGCCGGCAGAGCCGGGACCGGGCGGTGCGGGCGGACCTGCTGGCAGAGGCCGGGGAGGCCTGCCTCTGGGTGAGTGGGGCCACGGCCCGCCAGTTCCCGGCAGAGGAGCAGAGCCGCCTTTGTGTGGACGAGTCGTTTTTGGAAAAGGCGGGGCCAGGGGAGCCCTGCTTTGTGGAGGACCGCTCTGTGGCGCCCTTTGCCGGGCGTGTGGAGCGGGTGGTGCTGTACCGCTGGGACCGGGCCTATCCGGCGGACCTTTACTGGGACCTGTCCCTGGAGGGCTGGACTCTGGCCCGGCGGGAGGAGTTCCCCGGCTTCTCCCACGAGATCATTACAAAGGAAGTCTATATCCCATGAATCGAACCCGCATTTCCCTGACGGCGGCGCTGCTGTCCTTGTGCCTGCTCCTCTCCGGCTGCATGATGCCCCCGGCGGAGGGCACCGTCACCTCCTTTTCTCTGGAGGATATCCCCGCCTGGTCCGGGGAGCCCTACGTGGCCGTCGATGGCAACCAGCCGGATTTTCCGGAGGAGGACATGACCTCTGTGTCCTTTGAGACGTACAGTGAGTTGGACACTCTGGGCCGCTGCGGCGTAGCCTATGCCAACGTGGGACAGGATCTGATGCCCACAGAGGACCGGGAGAGCATCAGTTCCGTCACACCCTCCGGCTGGATCAACCGGGAGTACGACGGGGAGTACCTGTACAACCGCTGTCACCTGATCGGCTTTCAGCTCACCGGAGAGAACGCCAACGAGGAAAATCTCATCACCGGCACCCGCTATATGAATGTGGACGGGATGCTGCCCTTTGAAAATCTGGTGGCGGACTATGTAAAGGAGACGGACAACCACGTCCTCTACCGGGTGACCCCGGTGTTCGAGGGTCAGAACCTGGTAGCCAGCGGTGTCCAGATGGAGGCTTGGTCTGTGGAGGACGAGGGGGAAGGCGTCTGCTTCAATGTCTATGTGTACAACGTCCAGCCCGGCATCACCATCGACTACGCCACCGGCGAGAGCTGGCAGGAGGGAGCGGAGCCGCAAAGCGGCGAGACCACGTACATCCTCAATACCAACAGCCACAAATTTCACGACCCGGACTGTTCCAGCGTGTCCGGCATGAGCACCGCCAACCGGCAGGAGTATACCGGCAGCCGGGAGGATCTGATCGCCCAGGGCTATACGCCCTGTGGCCAATGCAACCCATAAGCCGAAGCCGCCCGGGGATTCGCCCCGGGCGGCTTTTTCAAATGTTCAACAGCAGCAGTTCACCGGCCGGACACAGTCGGCGGTGATCTGGGGCGGACAGCTCCGGGTCATGGCGCCGCTGAACTCGATGCAGACCTGCTGGCCCACCCGGAAGCAGCAGGCGTTGTCTGTATGGACCAGGACCTGCTGGCAGTTCTCGTGGTCGCAGACGCACAGTTCGCAGGGGCAGACCCGCAAGACGGTGGCGCACATGGTGACTGCGCTGGAAGTGCTTTCCATTTCAATTGCCTCCTCGACTCGTGATACACTTCATTCTATTCCCGGCGGAGGAAAGGGTGCCGGGGCAGGGAGCCGCCGGGGTTGTGCTTTCCTGCCGGACGTGGTAGAATAGCCGCAGAGCGGCGATTTCGCATTTCACCTGCGCCGGGTTCCCCACACCTGTGAGAGGCCTGCAAAGCAAACGGACCCGGACCGCGACCCCAGCCTGAAAAGGAGCTGTGTCATGTACGACGAACTGACGGAAGTGGACATCAAAAAGATGCAGGAGGAGATCAACTACCGGACCCGGGTCCTGCGTCCTCAGCTGATCGAGGAGGTGCAGACGGCCCGGGCCTTCGGCGACCTCAGCGAGAACTACGAGTACAAGTGCGCCAAGCAGGCCAAGAACCGCAACGACAGCCGCATCCGCTACCTGGAGCGGATGATCCGCACTGCCAAGGTCATCGAGGTGAAGGACCAGGGTGACCGAGCGGGATTGTTCGACAAGGTCACGATCTACAACGAGCTGGCGAAGCAGGAGATGACGCTGCAGATCGTCACCACCTTGCGGCAGGATGCCTTAAAGGGCCTCATCAGCAAGGAGTCCCCTGTGGGAAAGGCTCTGCTGGGCCGTCAGGTGGGAGACCGGATCCAGGTGGAGGTGAGTCCGGAGGTGAAATACTGGGTGGAGATCCGGGTCATCGAGAAGGGCCGGGACGACGAGAGCCTGGAGATCAGCAGCTACTGAGCAGACAGATCAAAAGAAGGAGAGAGCATCATGTTGTTTTTGTGGTACCCCAAGTGCACCACCTGCCAGAAGGCGAAAGCCTTTCTGGACGAGCGGGGCGTCTCTTACGAGGCCCGGGATATTAAGCTGGAAAATCCTACGGCGGAGGAGCTGCGGGGCTGGTGGGAGAAGAGCGGAATGCCCCTGAAGAAGTTCTTCAACACCAGCGGCCTCCAGTACAAGGCTCTGGGCCTGAAGGACAAGCTGCCGGAGATGAGCGAGGAGGAGCAGCTGGCCCTGCTGGCCACCGACGGGATGCTGGTAAAGCGGCCCATTCTGGTGGGGGAGGACTTCGTCCGCACCGGCTTCCGCCAGGCGGAGTGGGAGACGGCACTGGGATGATCCAGCGGTACGACTTCGCCCCGCTGGATGGTATCACCAAGGTGGTGTTCCGGCAGGTGTACCACCGGATGTTCGGCGGCGCAGACCGGTATTTCATCCCGTTTTTCTCCCCTACGGATCAGCATATCCTGACCAAGCGGGATCAACGGGAGCTGGACCCGGCGGCCAACGCAGGGCTTCCTGTGGTGCCCCAGGTGATGACCTGCCGGGCACCGGACTTTCTGTGGGCGGCGGAGATCGTGGCAGACATGGGCTATACGGAGGTGAATCTGAACCTGGGCTGTCCCTCCGGCACCGTCACCGCCAAGGGCAAGGGTGCGGGCTTTCTGGCAAAGCCGGAGGAGCTGGATCGGTTCTTTGACGAGGTATTCGCCGCCGTGAAGCTACCGGTGTCCGTCAAGACCCGGCTGGGGGTGAAGGAGCCGGAGGAGTTCGAGCGGCTGCTGGACATTTACAACCGTTATCCCATCGCCTGCCTCACCATCCACCCCCGGGTGCAGAAGCAGTTCTACAAGGGGACCGTGCACCGGGACTGGTTCGCCTGGGCGGCGGAGCGCAGCCGGAATCCCCTGTGCTACAACGGGGATCTGGTGACCGTGGAGGACTGCACAGTCTTTGCGGTGGACTTTCCTGCCATCGACGCGGTGATGATCGGCCGAGGGGCCATCGCGGACCCGGCCCTGCTGCGGAAGCTCCGGGGCGGCGTCCCCGCCACCCGGCAGGAGCTCCAGACCTTCACCCGGACGCTGTACCAGTCCTACCAGGACTTCTATGGCCAGGTGGGCCCGGCGGCCCAGCGGATGAAGGAGGTCTGGGTCTTCCTGATCCACCTGTTCGAGGGCGGCGAACGCCATGACAAGAAAATGCGCCGCCTTCGGACGCCGGGAGAGTATGAGGCGGTGGAAGCGTCCATCTTTCAGGAGCTTCCTCTGCGGGACCACGCGGAGGGGACGTTTGGATAAAAGAAGGGCCGGGGAACCGCGTTCCCCGGCTCTTTTTCCGATGGGTCAGAAGGCGTAGAGATTCAGCCCCACCTCGTCGCTGAATACCCGGTCCGTCCGGCCGGGCAGGCAGGTGACCACCAGCTCGCAGGTGGCGCTGATGACGGCCTCGTTCAGATGCCCGCCGAAAGCGTGGCCCTCCTGGTCGGCGGCGCACATGTGGAGATGGCAGTAAAACGCGTCGTTCATCGTGTTGATGGTCCCCACCAGAGAGACGATCTCATAGACCCCCTGGAAGCGGTTGGACTTGTAAGCCTTGGCGCTGGAGTCGAACACTCCTACGGTGAAGTCCTTCACAGCCCCCAGGCCGGTGACAGAGGCCAGTTTGACCTGTTCCTTTTCTGCGAAGATCTTCAGCTGGGCCAGGATCTCCTCGTCCCGGTCCAGGCGGACGATGTAGGCGTCCCCAAATTTCCGGTATTCCATGACAGTTCCTCCTGTTTTTGATCTCGGATATCCTAACGATACCATATCCCGCGGTCCGCCGCAAGCCCTTGCAGGGCGCGCAACACTTTGTTGCGTGACAAAGCGCCGGGACTGTGGTACGCTGGCAGCAGGAGGCGAGGTTGTGAACGCGGTGGGAAAAAATCTGAAGCAGCTGCGCCAGCGGGAGAAGCTGACCCAGGACGCCCTGGCGGAGCGGCTCCATGTGACCCGGCAGGCGGTGTCCTCCTGGGAGACCGGAAAGACCCAGCCGGATATCGAGACCCTGACCACCTTGGCGGAGGCGCTGAACGCCGACGTCCGGGAGCTGATCTACGGCCCGGGGCGAGAGGAAAGTTATCGACGCGGTCAACGGAAGTATGCAGCTTTGGCAGCCATCTGTGTAGCGGTGTTATTCATATTCTGCGTGCTGGAAACAGTATTAAGGCCCTTTGTGCAGCAGATTTGCTGGGAAACATATGACCTTATGCCGTGGGTATGGTACGCTTTGACTGTGCCGTCAGCTGCTGCTCTGGCGGCTGGAGGCCTTTTGATGTCCGGTACGGCATTGGTTGTCGACCTCCGCCTGCCATCCAAGCGGCTTCGGATGATGGCTTTGATATTTGGCGCTGTTGCCATTGGGTATTATCTAATATTTGTGATTTATTGTTTTGGGCATAGATTCATTTTTTTAGCAAATATTCCTGGGTTTGTTGATTGGATCAAAAATATGAACTACTATACACTTATGCGATACAGCCCGTGGTTCTTGACTGGCTGTCTCGTGTTCCTTGGCCTGAACAAATAAAATTACCCGGACCGCATCGCGGTCCGGGCATTTTACCTACTGCGGCAGGGTCAGATCCCCCGGCTTGATCCAGCCGATCTTCCGGAAGAACAGCCCGAAGGCCCAGGTGAGGACAGCGGGGAGGACGAAGGAGATCAGGATCAGTCCCACCCAGTCAAAGGCGGTGGGGGCCATGGCGGCGGCCCCATTGGCCAGAGCCGCGTCACTGGGATTGACCCAGCCGGTCCAGACCCCCAGCTGGCCGCACAGGCCGCAGGTGCCCATGCCGGAGTTGATGGGGTCTCCGTTCATCTCCAGCTTGAAAAAGCAGGTGGCCAGGGGTCCGGTGACAGCGGAGGTGAGGATGGCAGGGAGCCAGATGCGGGGGTTCTTCACGATGTTGGGCATCTGCAGCATGGAGGTGCCGATGCCCTGGCTCACCAGTCCGCCCCAGCGGTTTTCCCGGAAGGAGAGGACGGCGAACCCCACCATGTTGGCGCAGCAGCCCGCTACGGCGGCGCCGCCTGCCAGTCCGGTCAGTCCCAGCACGGAGCAGATGGCGGCGGAGGAGATGGGCAGCGTCAGGGCGATGCCCACCAGCACGGACACCAGAACGCCCATGAAGAAGGGCTGCAGCTCCGTGGTCCGCATAATCAGCTGGCCAAAGGCGCTGGCTGCTCCGCCGATGGGGGGCGCAATGATCCAGGCCGCTCCCACGCCTACAAGGATGGTGACGATGGGCGTCACCAGGATGTCCACCTTCGTCTCCTTGCTGATGGCCTTGCCCACCTCAGCGGCGATGATAGCCACGAACAGCACGGCCAGCGGTCCGCCCGCCCCGCCCAGGGCGTTGCAGGCATAGCCCACCGTCACCAGGGAGAACAGCACCATAGGCGGCGCCTGGAGAGCGTAGCCGATGGCCACCGCCATAGCGGACCCGCTCATGAACGACGCCAGTCCACCGATGGTATACCCCACGCCATTGATGGTGATGACCTGGGCGGTGAGAAAGCCAATGTGGAACTGGGTGCCGATGGTGTTGAGGATCGTGCCGATCAGCAGGGAACAGAAGAGTCCCTGAGCCATGGCGCCCAGGGCGTCAATGCCGTACCGCTTGGCGGAGATCACAATGTTTTTGCGCTTCAGAAAGCCTTTGACCTGTTCCATGGGAGACACCTGCTTTATGTAGAATCAAAAAATACGGTTTACAGGTGTCTTGACACCTGTAAACCGTATCATACACAAAATCCCGGTTCCTGTCAACTGCTTTTTTACATGTTCAACCTTCCAGCAAGACGCCCAGCCGCCGCAGCTCCCGGCACACCCGGCCGAATGCCGCCTCATCCGGACAGGAGAGAGTGTGGAGATGGATCCCCTCCGTCAGTTCCGACAGCGGGCGGGCGTCGGACTGCGCACAGCGGGAGAGGAACTGCCCCACATCATAGCGGTTGGAGAGCTGCAGAGGGCCGGTCAGCTGCCCGTAAATGGGGTGGTCCACAATGACATCCAGTACCGTGCAGCCCTGGTCCACCATAGCGTTTAGCTCCTCTCCCATACCAGCGGCATCGTGCTGGACGGCCACCTGCCGCACCAGACCTCCCGTCTCTCGCAGGATCACGTAGCCCCGGGGCGTAGCGGAGATGTCTGCTCCAGCCGCCCGCAGCAGGGCAATATCCCCCACGATGATCTGTCGGCTGACGGAGAATTGAGCCGCCAGGGCCGTTGCGCTGACAGGCTGCTTTGCCCGCTGCAGAAGCTCCCGAATGGCCTGCCGCCGTTCTTCCGCGCGCATGGGATCCCTCCTTTCCGTCATGACAGCAGTATACCACATGCCCGGCAGATTGCAAAGAAAAAAGGAGAGCACACGCTCTCCTTTTTCTGAGACTTCAGCCGCCCAGATAGGCTTTTTTGATTTCCGGGGAGGCCAACAGCTCCGTTCCGGTGCCGGAGGTGACGATTTTTCCGGTCTCCAGCACATAGCCACGGTCGGCGATACTCAGGGCTGCCTGGGCATTCTGCTCCACCAGCAGAATGGTGGTGCCCGCCTCATGGAGGGTTTGGATGATCTTGAAGATCTGCTCAACCAGAATGGGTGCCAGGCCCATGGAGGGCTCATCCAGCATCAGCAGCTTGGGACGGCTCATCAGCGCCCGGCCCATGGCCAGCATCTGCTGTTCGCCGCCGGAGAGGGTGCCAGCGATCTGCCGCCGCCGCTCCATCAGCCGGGGGAAATAGGCGTAGACCTTTTCCAGATCCGCGTCGATGTCGCCGCCGGACCGGGTATAGGCGCCCATTTCCAGATTCTCCTCTACGGTCATCTGCAGGAAGACCCGCCGCCCCTCCGGCACCTGGGCGAGTCCCTTGGCCACGACCTTGTGGGCTGGGACGCCCATCAGGTTCTCCCCCAGAAATTCGATGGAGCCGGTGCGGGAGTGGAGCAGGCCGGAGACAGTCTGCAGCGTGGTGGATTTGCCGGCGCCGTTGGCGCCGATCAGGGTGACGACCTCTCCGGGATTTACCTCGAAAGAGACGCCCTTGATGGCGTGTATGGCGCCGTAGTAGACGTTGATGTCGCTGACTTTCAGAATCGGTTCCATGGTCACGCCTCCTTCTGTTTACCGAGATATGCCTCAATGACGGCGGGGTTGGATTGAATCTCTTCGGCGGTGCCCTTGGCGATGACCTGCCCGAAGTTCAGGACGCAGATGCCCTCGCAGATGCTCATGACCAACTTCATGTCGTGCTCGATCAGCATGACGGCGATCTGGAACGTGTCCCGGATCTTGACGATATTCTCCATCAGCTCCGCCGTCTCAGAGGGATTCATGCCCGCGGCGGGCTCATCCAGCAATAGAAGAGAGGGATTGGTGGCCAGGGCCCGGACAATCTCCAGCCGGCGCTGGGCGCCGTAGGGAAGGGAACCGGCCTGATGGTCCGCCAAGTCCGCCATCCCGAAGAGGGACAGCAGTTCCAGTGCCCGCTCATGAGCGGCCTTTTCCCGGCTCCAGTACCAGGGCAGGCGCAGAACGCCGGTGATGGCGGAGTAGCGCTCCTGATTGTGGAGACCGATCTTCACATTGTCCTCCACGGAGAGGTTGTTGAACAGGCGGATGTTCTGGAAGGTCCGGGCAATGCCCATGCGGTTGATCTGAGCTGTGGTCTTGCCGGAGGTATCCAGTCCATCCAGCAGGATGGTGCCCCGGGTGGGCTGATAGACCTTGGTCAGCAGGTTGAAGATGGTGGTTTTGCCGGCGCCGTTGGGGCCGATGAGGCCGGCGATCTCCGTCCGGCCGATGGTGAGGTTGAAGTCATTCACCGCCCGCAGGCCGCCGAAGTCGATGCCCAGGTGGCTGCACTCCAGAATGGGGGATTTGTCGATGTCCCGCTCCGGAATGATGGCATGGCTGGGAACAGGGACCATCTTGCCCTTTTCAAATTTCTTACTCATCGAGGGCTGCCCCCTTTCTTCTGGGAATGATCCGGCTAATCAGCGTCCGCACCTGCGGGTTGTTGGTGGCCAGCATCACCAGAATCAGCACAATGGCGTACACCAGCATCCGATAGTCAGAGAACTGCCGCAGGGCCTCCGGCAGCACATACAGGACAACTGTTGCCACGATGGAGCCCCAGATGTTGCCCAGACCGCCCAGCACCACATACACCAGCACCAGAATGGAGGTGTTAAAGTCGAACTGTACGGCGGTGACATTGGAGTAGTTCAGGCCGAACAGGGCACCGGCGGCACCTGCCAGGGAGGCAGAGGTGACGAAGGCAATCAGCTTGTACTTGGTGACGTTGATGCCTACGCTCTCGGCGGCGATCCGGTTGTCCCGGATGGCCATGATAGCCCGGCCGGTCCGGCTGCGGACCAGATTCAGCACCACCACCAGGGTAATCATCACCAGTGCAAAGCCCATAGCAAAGGTGGCGATGCGGGCGTTGCCCGTGGCGCCCTGGGCGCCCTTGATGATTTCGATGCCGTTTTCGCTGAGGCCGAGAGAGGACATGCTCTTGGTGCCGTCCACGTTCAGGGCGATGTGCAGGCCGTTCTCATCCCAGCCCACCAGAAGGCAGTTGATCAGATCCTTGATGATCTCGCCGAAGGCCAGGGTGACAATGGCCAGGTAGTCCCCCCGGAGCCGCAGCACCGGAATCCCGACGATGAAACCTACGATGGCGGCAAAGAAGGCGCCCACCACCAGGGCGACGATCATCCGCACCAGATCATTTGGGACAGCAGATTGCAGGCTCATGGCGGCAATGATGCCGGAGAAGGCGCCCACGCTCATGAAGCCGGCATGGCCCAGAGACAGCTCCCCCAGAATGCCGACGGTCAGGTTCAGGGAGATAGACATGCACACGTAGCAGCAGATGGGAACCAGCATACCGCCCAGAGAACGGCTCACCAGTCCCTGGGCCTGGCAGATCGATACCACAATAAAAGCCAGGATCACGCCCAGATACGTAGCGAAGTCCACCTTGGTGATGGTTTTCATGTTTTTGAAATAGCCTTTCATACCGCCACCTCACACTTTCTCAGGCACATACTTGCCCAGCAGGCCGGACGGTTTGACCAGCAGCACCACGATCAGCACGGCGAACAGGATCGTGTTGGACAACTGCGTGGAGATATAGGCCTGCGCCATGGCCTCAATGACGCCCAGCAGCAGTCCGCCCAGGAAGGCGCCGGGGATGGAGCCGATACCGCCGAACACCGCAGCGGTGAAGGCTTTGATGCCGGGCATGGAGCCGGTGGTGGGCTGGAGCACCGGAGAGTAAGAGCACAGCAATACCCCGGCGATGGCCGCCAGGGCGGAACCGATGGCAAAGGTCATAGAGATGGTGGCGTTGACGTTGATGCCCATCAGCTGGGCTGCGCCCCGGTCCTCCGAGCAGGCCCGCATGGCCTTGCCCATCTTGCTCTTTCCAGTGAAAGCGGTCAGCCCCAGCATGATGACCACGCAGGCCGTGATGGTCAGCAGCGCCACATAGGAGATCCGAAGCTGTCCGTCAAACAGCGTCAGCTGGCCGCTGACCACGGGGGTGAAGTTCTTGGGATTCGCGCCGAACAGCAGCTGCGCTGCGTTCTGCAGGAAGTAGCTGACGCCGATGGCGGTGATCAACACCGCCAGGCTGCCGGCCTGGCGCAGGGGGCGGTAAGCCAGCCCCTCGATGACCACGCCCAGAACCGTGCAGACCACCATAGCCAGCAGCACGGACACCAGAGCCACAGCGCCGGTGGTCAGTGCGGAGGGATCCTCTCCCAGCAGGTTGCTGCCTGCAAACATGGTCACGTAAAAGGACACATAGGCGCCAACCATGATAACGTCGCCGTGGGCGAAATTCAGCATCTTGGCAATGCCGTATACCATGGTGTAGCCCAGGGCGATGATGGCGTAGATGCTTCCCAGACTGATGCCCGTGATCAGGTAGGATAGAAATTCCATAAGTATTTTCCTCTCTTTCCCCTTCTATGGCAGAAACCGGGGCGGTGACAGCTCCCCGCGTCGGTTTCCACCATAGAAGTCCAGGGAGGGCTGCCGGAGTTCCGGCAGCCGATCCCTGTCCTCTATTACAGTGGAGTGTGTGTTCCGCTGTCAGGGAGTGACATAGGTACCGTTTTCGATAATGACTGCGGTGGGGTCCTTGGACACAGCACCGTTTTCGTCCCAGGTCATCTCGGAGCCGGCGCTGGTCAGGCCGGTGACGGCCAGGGTGGGCATGACCTCGATCAGAGCATCGCAGATCTCCTCATTGGACATGTCGGCGGTGGCGCCGGCGGCCTGGATGGCTTGATACAGGGTGTAGATGGCGTCATACGCATCGGCACCGAACTGATTGGGGATCTCGCCGAACCGGTCCTGATACTCCGCCACGAAGTTCTGGGTCATCTCGTCCTCAGAGTCGGCGGAGAAGGGAGTCAGCAGGTAGACGCCTTCAGCCAGAGAGGCATCGAAGTTCTCGGCGGTCAGGATGCCGTCCATGCCGTCCACGCCGAAGAAGGTGGGGGCGTAGCCCATGGCGTTGGCCTGGGTCAGAATGACAGAGGCGGGGGTATAGTAGATCGGCAGGAACAGCAGATCGGCGCCGGCGGACTGGGCACCAGCCAGCTGGACGTTGAAGTCGGTCTGGCTGGCCTCGGTGAAGGTGCCCTCATAGACGATGTCCATACCGCGGGAATCGGCCTCTGCCTTGAAGTTGTCCCGGATACCGATGGAGTATTGGTCATCGTTTTTGTAGATGATGGCGATCTTCGGACTGTCGAAGTTCTCATCGATGTACTGGGCGGAACGGGAGCCCTGGTTGGAGTCGGTGAAGCAGATCTGGAACACGTTGTCATTGTCGTTGATGGAAATGACGTCGTCGCCGGAGGCGGAGGGGGTCAGGGTGAACACCCGATCCTCATAGGCCAGCGGGACCACGGAAAGGGCCGGCTGGGTAGTGACGGTGCCCACCAGGATCTGCATGCCGTCGTCCATCAGGGCGTTGTAGGCGTTGACGGAGGTCTCAGCGTCGTTGACGTCGTCCTCAGTCATCAGCTCAAACTGGATGTCGCCGCCCAGGGCATTGATTTCGTCCACCGCGATCTGGGCAGAATTGGCCACGCAGGTGCCATAGATGGCGGCGCCGCCGGTCAGGGGGCCAATGACGCCGACTTTGAAGGCGCTGCTGCCGGAGCTCTCCCCGCCGGCAGAATCGCCGGAGTTGGAGTCGGCTTCATCCGAGCCGCCGCAGGCGGCCAGGCTGAGGACCATAACCATGGCCATCATGAGGGCAAAGAACTTCTTTTTCATCTTGCAATCTCCTTTTCTTGGTTCAGATTATACAAAAAAGCGGCCCCGCCAGATGCGGAGCCGCTTTACTGTATCAAACAGTTATGCACCTCGTCGCGATCTCGGCGTATGATGATACTCTGCTGCCAACAATACCAGTACCAGAACAAACAGGGCCACTGCCAGTACGGATACCAGAATGGCAAGGGGAATCAGGGCGCAAATAATAATGGACGCCAGCAGAATGGCGTCCAGAATCAGAGCAATATTCATCATGGAAGCACGGGACATCTCCGTGGAATAGGCGCAGGAAGTAGACGCCGCCTGGCGAGCGGACGCACCATTCATCATCATGGACTGGGAAGACGTCGTGTAAAATGCCATGGTGTTCCACTCCTTTCAAAACAGACAACCCGTTGATGTTGTTTCCAATTGTAGCGGCTCTCTTTCGGAAAGTCAATCCTCAATCCAAAAAAGAACGCCTATAAAATATTTTTGATTTCATTATATTTTTGTATGTACTGTACAAAAATGCAAAGAAAGGTGCGGTGTATAGAGGAAAGAAACCGCGTGGCGAAAGGAAAAAAGGAGAGACGGCAGCCGCCGTCTCTCCCTTCGTTGTCTGGAAAAATTTTAATAGCACTTGCGGTAGATGGCCTCTTCGGACTCCAGGTCGAAGGGGTAGTAGGCGTTGGTCATGAGGCGCTGCTGATTGGCCTCGACGGACAGGGGGAAGGCCTTGAAGTCCGCCTCAGTGAAGCCGCAGTCCCGCAGGGGCCGCAGGGGCAGGATGCGCTGCAGCAGAGCATTCATCTCGGGAATGGCGTTTTTGACCTCGCAGCCCAGGATGCTGGCCACTAGCTCCTTGAACTTCATGATCTCGCCGTCGGGCTTGTGCTCGTCATAGTAGTCCATGATGGCGCCGAAGAGCATATAGTTGCTCTCGCCATGGGGGACATGATAGGTGCCGCCCAGGGGGAAGCTCATGCCGTGGACCGGGCCGCAGCCGGCCTTCAGGAAGGCGATGCCGGCGTAGAAGCTGGCGGTCACGAACTGATCCATATACTCGAACCGGGCGTCCTGGCCCTTTTCGTCGATCAGCTTGAAGCCTTTCAGAATCACATCCATAGCCTTCTCGCTGAAGAGCTCGGAGGTCATGGTCTTGCGGTGGGGGCTCAGGAAGGACTCGGTGGCGTGGACCAGGGCGTCGATGGCGGAGCAGGCGAAGGGCTTGTAGGGCAGGGTCTTGAGGAGCTCCGGGATCAGGCACACCTTGTTGGGGATGATGTCGTCGGACACCAGGCCCAGCTTGGTCTCGCCGCCGGTCAGTACGCCGTCCTTCTCGTCCTTGACGATAGCCACAGAGATGTTGGTGCACTCAGAGCCGGTGCCGCAGGTGGTGGGGATGGCGATGACGTCCTTCTCGTGCACCACGGGGAATCGCTTGAAGTACAGGTTGTGGACGGTATCGGGGCGCTTGCAGCCCAGCAGCTTGCACAGGTCCATAATGGCGCCGCCGCCCACGGCGATGACGCGGTCGTAGCTGTCGTAGGGGATGGCGTCGTACATGACCTGGATCATTTCCTCGCTGGGCTCGCCGGCACCGAACTTCTCCTGGAATACATAATGGCACTTGAGGCCCAGATCCTTCATGAAGGGGGTATAGATGAACTCGTTGGTCAGCACCACGTCCCGCTCGTTCAGCTTGAACTCCTCCGCCATCTGGGCGAAGGTCTGGAACTTGTACACTGTGGGAGCGAAAATAATCTCCCGCTTGTCAGCCATCAGGGAAGCGGAAAAAGCATCCATGATTCTTGTCTCCTTTTCAAAATGATATATGGCGATACAGGCAGGGCCCCTGAGGGACCCCGCCGGGTATCTGAACTTATTTGCGGGCGATGGCCTTCTTGACGGCGGCCACGATGTTGGCGGCGCGGAGGCCGTACTCGTCCATCAGGAAGTCCTGGGGACCCACCTGACCGAACTGGTCCTGCACGCCCACAAATTCCTGTACGGTGGGGGCGTTCCTGGACAGGCAGTTGGCCACAACAGAACCCAGGCCGCAGGTGACGTTGTGGTTCTCGGCGGTGACGATGGCACCGGTCTCCTTGGCGGCCTTGACCACCAGCTCCTCGTCCAGGGGCTTCCAGGTGAACATGTCGATGACCCGGACAGAGATGCCCTCTGCCTGCAGAGCCTCATAGGCCTTCAGGGACTCGTCCACCATGATGCCGGAGGTGATGATGGTGGCCTGATCCTTGTCGGACTCATGCAGCACCACACCCTTGCCGATCTCGAACTCGCTTCCCTCGCCGTACACCTGGATGATGCCCTTGCGGACGAACCGGGTGTAGGTGACGCCCTTGTCGATGTTCACCAGTTGGCGGGTGATACTGGCAAGCTGGTCATAGTCGGCGGGGTCCAGCACTGTGGTTTCGGGGATGGAGAGGTACATGGCTGCATCCTCCAGCGGCATGTGGGTGCCGCCGTTGAACGCGGCGGTGACGCCGGCGTCGGAACCCAGAACATGGACCGTCAGCCCGGCATAGGCAGCTGACATATAGATCTGGTCATAACACCGGCGGGAGGAGAAGGTACCGAAGGAGTGGAAGAAAACCTTCTTGCCGGTGGCGGCGAGACCCGCAGACACACCGGCGGCGTTGCCCTCGGCGATGCCGGCCTCAAAGGCCCGGTCGGGATAGTGCTCCCGCAGCCGCTTGGTGTTGATGCAGCCCATCAGGTCGCAGTCCACATAGCAGATGGACTTGTCCTGCGCCATCATCTCGTCCAGGGTCAGGGCGAGACCGTCCCGGCAGGCCCGGGAGTCCTTTTCATGCTTACCGATCAGTTTCACGTTCATTGCTCTCACCCTCCTCAAGCGTTCTTGGCGTCTTCCAGAGCCTTTTCCGCGGCGGCCAGCGCCTCGGCCCACTGCTCCTCATTGGGCTGGGAGGAGTGGTCGTGCTTGGGCTCAGCGAAAGTGGCGCCCTTGCCCTTGCAGGTGTCCAGCACGATGCAGCTGGGCACGCCCTTCTTGGCGTAAGCGTTCTGGATGGCGTCGTAGATAGCCTTCACATCATGGCCGTCGATCTCCTGGGTATACAGGCCGAAGGATTCCGCCTTCTTGGCAATGTTGCCGTGGTCCAGGATGTCGGCGGTGGGGCCGTCCAGCTGATAGCCGTTGTTGTCGATGAAGTAGATGATGTTGTCCAGCTTGTGGGCGTATGCGAAGTGGAATGCCTCCCAGACTTGGCCCTCGTCGGCCTCGCCGTCGCCGATGACGCAGAACACGTGGCTGTCACGGCCATCGATCTTGTTGCCCAGAGCGGCGCCGGTGGCGGTGGAGGCGCCCTGGCCCAGAGAGCCGGTGGTCAGATCCACGCCGGGGGTCAGCTTCCGGTCGGTGTGGCTGGGGAACTTGGTGTGAGGATGGTTGAGGGTATAAGCTTCCTCCATGGGATAGTAGCCCATCAGGCCAAAAGTGGCGTAAGCCACGGGGCCCGCGTGGCCCTTGGACAGGACCAGCCAATCCCGATCCTCCCACCGGGGGTTCTTCGGGTCAAACTTCATAACCTCTCCGTACAGGACGGCCATCAGGTCCGCCAGGTCCATGGAGCCGCCCACGTGGCCGAAGCCCCGGGAGTGGATGACCTTCAGCGTTTCCAGCCGGATCTCAGCCGCCAGAACTTTGCACTTTTTTTCGTTCATGGGGTGTTTCTTCCTTTCCTTCACTTAAATTGCACGCCGCGCGAAAAGCTGCGCCGCATAGGTTCGACAGGGGGACAGGTCGCTGAGAAGTGAGAATGCAATGTGTGTGCGCCAACAGAAAAAGCAAAACGATTACTTCGCTTTCAGAATACCACAAATTCCAAAACATGAAAAGGGGGTTATCAAAGGTTTTTGAAAATTCGTCCCGTCGGTGGTGCCGTGGGGCGAACCTGAAGAAGCGTGTATCGGCGGATTTCCCAATGTCTGCACAAAAATATGGTGGTTTTGACCAAAAATCAACCCTGACATTTTCTATATTTTACCCCATCCTCCTATACGGAGTCAATATGAGTTTGAATTTTCACAAGAATAACTTCCGCAGATAGGAAGGTACACAGGCGCAGGGGGGAGTGACTACCTAGAGAAAGGAAAACCATGGGAAGCAGCACTTCAAGGTTTTCCTCAATTTTCCAGAAACACCTACGGGCGGCAAGGCTTGCGGCGGAAGGCCCTGCATCGTTCTGTAATTGACAAGCCCCGGCAAATTCGCTATTCTATATGGGACGGCATACGCCTCCGGCCGGCTTTGGCGGGTGGGGAAAGCGTTTGCGCAGAATGCGCCGCACCGGCGGCGGGAAAGGCAGAGTCAGATGAAGAACGTCACGCTGAAGGACGTGGCCCGAGCGGCGGGCGTCTCTTATTCCACAGTCTCTCGCTCTCTGTCAGGCAGCCCACAGATCGGGCGGGAGACCCGGGAGCGGATCCTGCGCCTGTGCGACGAGATGGGCTACACCAAAAACTATGTGGCCCGCTCCATGATCATGCGGAGGACGGAGCTGATCGGTCTGGTAGTGCCTTCTATTGACAATCAGTTCATGGCAGAGCTGGCGTACCACGCGGAGATGAGCGCCCGGGCGCGGGGCTACAATCTCATGCTGTGCAACTCCGGGCCGGATCTGCGGCAGGAGAAGGCGGTGGTAAAGCTGCTGGTGGGCCGCCAGGTGGACGGGATGCTGATCGTCCCCCAGGAGCACCGGAGCTGTGAGGAGCTCCGGGTCTACACGGAGCAGGTGCCCACGGTCTTCCTCAGCGAGGATCTGCGGGACGAACCCCTCAGCTGTGTGACCACGGACAATACCGGGGCCACCTACCTGGCCATGGAATACCTGCGGAGCCTGGGGCACCGGGAGATCCTGTACTTCGGCCGCAGGCACACCGTCACCCACCAGCTGCGGGCAGAGGGTTACCTGCGGGCCTGCCGGGACATGGGGCTGACACCGCGGATTGTGGACAGCAGCTTTCCCCGCTCCTCAGTGGCCGGCGGCTATGAGCTGGCCCGGGAGCTGTTTACCAAGCCCCTGGACTATACAGCCATCCTGGCCTCCACGGACTCCAACGCCCTGGGGATTCTGCGGGCGGCGGACGAGCTTGGGATCAGGGTGCCGGAGCAGCTGAGTCTGATGGGATTTGACAACATCGCATCTGCCGCCATGCCGCGGATCGACCTGACTACGGTGGAGCAATCCAAGCGGGAGATGGCCCTTCAGGCGGTGGAGATTCTGTTGGATAAGATCGAGCGGGGCACCCAGGGCTACGTCCATCAGATCCTGATGCCCAGTCTGGTGAAGCGCAGCTCCTGCAGGGCGTTGACATGAGAGACGTCTGCCGTTCTGCGGCGCGGCGCACTGCTTGACGGATAAGAAGAGGCGATCAGCTATGAAAGAGTATCTCTACGACCCCCACACCCACACGGCGGAGACCAGCAAATGCGGCCATCTGCCGGCGGCGGAGGTGGTGGATCGCTATGCCGGGCACGGATTTTCCGGCCTGGTGGTGACGGATCACCTCCACCCGGAGTACTTGTCCCGGATTGACACGGACCACAACTGGGACCATGTGATCGACCACTATCTTGCCGGCTACCGGGCCTCCAAGGCCAGGGGAGACGAACTGGGACTGGATGTGATCCTGGGGGCGGAGCTGCGCTTCCCGGAGAACGACAACGACTATCTGGTCTATGGTATCGACGAGGCGTGGCTGCGGGCGAACCCATATCTGTGCTGCATGAGCGCCCGGGAGTTCTACCGGAAATTCCACGACCAAGTACTGATCGTCCACGCCCACCCTTACCGCGACGGCAATACCACGGTATTTGAAGATGCTGTCCACGGCACGGAGATCCTCAACGCCCATCCCCGCCATGAAAACCATAACGACCGGGCCCTGGAGCTGGCGAAGCGCCACCCGGAGTATCTGCGCTTGGCAGGGTCTGACACCCACGAGGATGGTGACGAGTGCCGGGCTGGTGTCCTCCTGCCGGAGCGGGTGCGGGATTCCTTTGCCTACCGGCGCATGATCGAAGGGCGGTGCTTCCGCCTCTGGTCGCCCGTCTTTCCGGAGCTGGCGGCGGCGGATGAGGCTCTGCACCGGGCAGAACCTGCGGAATAACAGCTTGTCCGCGCCGCGGAGCCGAACAGAAAAGCGCTGCCTTTGGCGGCGCTTTCTTGCTTGACAGCGGGGAGCGGAGCCGGATATAATGGAAAAAACAGGAGGTGATGGGATGCGAAAGAGCATTGTGGTGCTGATCGTTGCGGTGCTGGCAGTGGCGGCCGGAGCGGTGGTGCTGTCCCTGTCGGCTCCCGTGTTGGACGAGGAGGTGGAGTACCGGCTCACCTCGCTCTATTACCGGGGACAGGAGATCTCGTCCCAGGTGGACGGGGACGAGGTGCTGGATCTGCTGGAGGGCGCCTCCCGCGGTCTGATTTCCCGGGGCGGACTCCCGGCGCATTCCTTCCGGGATATGGTGGAGGTGAACGTCGTCGGCGGAGAGGAGGCCCTGCACGTGGTACTCTCCATGGAGGACGGGCTCTTCGCCGTCTATCAGGATCCGGATTGGAGTTATGCCATTCGGGAGGGTGAGGCGCTGGCCGCCGCGGTGGAGGCGCTGCTGCCCGCATGAGAGGACCGTAAGACAACCTGAAAGCACCCCGCGGCCGTCGGCCGCAGGGTGCTTTTTCCTGTTTCGGGTTCAAACCTTGGCGGGCTGCATCTGTGACATCTGGCGCAGTACATACAGTTGAATGGGGACAGCCGCCGCCAGAGTGAGAAGATCGGAGACGGACTGGGCCATCTGGACGCCCAGAAGTCCCAACGGGGACAGGGAGAGAAGCCACACCAGGGGAATGAAGAAAATGCCCTGCCGGGCCATGGCGACAAAGGTGGCGGGAACGGTCCGCCCAATGGTCTGGAGCATCATGTTGCTCATGGTGATCCACGCCTGGAAGAAGAAAGTCACGCACTGGAACCGCAGGGCTACCGTGCCGATGGCGATGACCCCCGGGTCATCCCGGAACAGGGCGATGAGCTGCGGTGCAAAGGCGAACCCCAGTGCCCCGATCACCAGCAGAAAGACGGCGGCCACCTTCACGCAGAACCAGAAGCCCTCCTTCACCCGGTGATACAGCCGGGCACCGTAGTTAAAGCCGCACACCGGCTGGAAGCCCTGGCCGAATCCGATCATGGCGGAGGCGCCGAAGGTGGTGATCCGCTGGACCACGCCCATGGCGGCGATGGCCGCGTCTCCGTAAGGCATGGCGGCGTGGTTGAGGCAGATGGTGGCCACGCTGGCCAAGCTCTGCCGGGCCAGGGAAGGCAGCCCGCCCTGGATGATGAGCTTGAAGTAGGACCATTTCAGCTGGACGCGGGAGATATGGATGTGAAGGGTGGCGCCCCGGGTGCAGCCCGCCAGCAGCAGACAGAACCCGGCGAACTGGCTGATGATGGTGGCCCAGGCGGCGCCCGCCACTCCCAGGTCAAAGACGAAGATCAGCAGGGGATCCAGCCCGATGTTCAGCACGGCGCCGCTGGCGATGCCGATGGTGCCGTAGATGGCGTTGCCCTGGAAGCGCAGCTGGTTGTTCAGTACCAGGGAGGCGGTCATCCACGGCGCGCCGATGAGGATTACGCGCAGGTAGTCCTTGGCATAGGGCAGAATGGTGGGGGAGGAGCCCAGGAACGCGGCCAGGGGCGTCAGGAAGATCTCGCCGAAAACGCAGATGAGGAGTCCGGTGAACAGGGCGGAGAAAAAGCCGGTGGCCGCCATGTTGGAGGCCGAATCCGTATTGCGCCGCCCCAGCTCCCGGGAGATGAAGTTGCCGCTGCCGTGGCCGAAGAAAAAGCCCACAGCCTGGATCACCGCCATCATGGAAAACACCACGCCCACAGCGCCAGTGGCAGCGTTGCTGCGCAGCATCCCCACAAAAAAGGTGTCCGCCATGTTGTAAAAAGCGGTCACCAGCATACTGATGATGCAGGGAACGGCCAGATGGGAGATCACCCGGCTCACCGGTTCTTCTGTGAGCTGGTGGAATTTCTGTTCCTGTTCTTCACCCATGGAGAGCCCTCCTCCTGAAATATTTACATGATCCTAACAGAATTATAGCACGGCTCTGACAAAAGGGAAGGGTATTTTCCGGGGATTGGCACATCGGCGCCGGTATGGTATAATGGAAAACAGCGGGTCCGGTGGTTCCCTCCGGTGCCCTACATTCATTATAGAAAAAACAACCAGAGGAGCAAACGCAATGGAACATCTGACTGCCTTTTTGACGCGCATGCCCAAGGTGGAGCTCCATGTCCATCTGGAGTCCACCATGCCGGGGGAGATGCTGGCGCGGTTCGCGGCCCGGCAGGGGCGGGAGCTGCCCCGCCCGGCGGGGCGGCTGTACGACTGCTCTGCTGAGGACCTGAGCGACTTCCTCGCCTTTCTGGACAACATCTGCTCCTTTGTGGGCACGCCGGAGGAGCTGGCGGAGGCGGCGGAGCACGCTGCGCTGGAGAGTGGACGGGAGCATATCCTGTACAGCGAGATGATCCTGAACCCCACCCACTGGCCCCAGTTCTCGGTACCGGAGATCATCGCCGCGGTGACCGCTGGGTTTGACCGGGCTGCGGCACGGGGCGGCGCGGACTGCCGATTCACGCTGTCTCTCTCCCGCACCCAGACGGGGGCGGAGGCCATGGCCCTGGTGGAGGATATGAAAGCCCACCGGACCCACCGGCTGGCGGGCCTCTCCATTGACGGGAACGAGGCCCTGGCGGGCCCACAAAGGAGCAGATGTTGTCCAGAAAGGCG
>NZ_KI271665.1:0-10112 GCF_000469445.2 Oscillibacter sp. KLE 1745
CGCTCCGTTGCGCCCCAAGGGCACTTCCGCGCCCACTCCGTGGGCTTGGGCGCCCGTCCTCTCCCCACAGGAACCGCTCCGCTGGGTTCCTGCGGGGTCCCCCGTGTAGAACCTCATGTTCTTCAGCAGCCGCGGGTTGTCCGGTTCCTCCAGCAGCGCCTGCTCTCCGTATTCTCTTGCCGCCCGCAGATCCCCGATCCGGTAGCAGGCATACGCCATGGCGTCCCAGGGATAGGCGCCCCAGGCCCTGTCCTCGTTGATATAGAAGCCGGACCGTTCGGTGATGTCCACGGCCCGCCGGCCGTAGTAGACCACGCCCTCCCAGTCCTCCGCCGCGTAGGCAGCCTCCTGCGCCTGTACCCAGGGCTCCCGCAGCTCCGGTGCCTCTGCGATGGCCCGCAGCGCCCACACCATGCCCTGCCGCCTGTCGCCCATAGACAGATAGCACCGGGAGAGAAAGCGCATGGAGGCGCACCGCTCCGGCTGCCACACGGCTCCGGGCATTTCCAGGTGGCGCTTCAGCACCGGGATGGCCTCCGCGTACAGTCCGTGGAACATATACTCCCGCCCCAGGTAGTGGGCGTTCCGGTCGTCCTCCGGGTCCTCCCGGACGGAGAGCTCCAGCAGCGGCAGATACTCCGCCCGGCTTTTCTTCGGGTCCGGATAGTGCTCCAGCACGATCTCCGGACATACCGCTGTCTTCCAGGTGCGCTGCCCGTCTGTCCTCCGCAGCACCTCATGTACCGGATGATGCCACTGGAACACGCCGGGCGTGTGGACCTTTTCCTGTAAAAACGTAGTGCCCGGCGTCCCGCCGGGGCCGAAGCTCCAGATATAGATGTACCGGAGCTGTTCCGTTCCCGGCTCCCAGACATTCTCCAGCAGCTTCCGCCAGCCGGGCCGGAATACCTCGTCCAGGTCCGTGCACACGCAGACGTCTGTGCCCGGCGGGATCAGATCCATGGAGCGGTTGCGGGCCGCGTCAAAGCGCCAGGGGGAGATGATCTCCTGCCGCACGATCGCGCCCCGGTCCGCCAGCTTTTCCACGGTCCGGTCCGTGCTCCCGGTGTCCAGGACGCACACCCAGTCCGCCTCTGCCATGGAGTCCATCCAGCGGTCCACAAATTGTTCTTCATTCCTGGCAATGGCGTACACGCAGACCTTCATGGCATGTCCCTTTCTGTCGTGATAAGCGGGAGGGGGCGCGGAGGCCCCCTTCCACTTCAGGCCGCCGTTTTCCCGGCATTTCAGGCCGCGCCGGTCAGCTCAGTGCCGCCGCTCACGCCGCCCACCGCGAATCCGCGCCAGTCATTGAATCCCGCGATAAACCGAGCGTAGCCCTTCCATACGTTGGCGTCGTTGCCGGCAAGCTCGCTGCGCACCTCCAGCTGTACGCGGTCAAGCCACACCGCACTGCCGTATTCCTCGTTGTACCTGCTGTCTCCCAGCACCCAGGGCTTCGTGCTCTTGGTGATGAACTGGTTCAGGTACGGCCACACAATGATCTTCCACCGCCCGAACTGGTAGTTGAACCCGTTGTTGGAGGTGTCCGGATCCTTGTCCGCGCCCACGGCGGCGAACACGTCCCGCTTCAGCTGGTAGTCATTGGGGATCAGGATGGTGTCCGGGGCAACGTCCAGAATTTCCCCGTTGTCTCCCATGAAGCCCTGCATCTCCGTCTCCACAGCGGAGAGGGCGTCCACACTGAAGGCGTCGGAGAACTGGTTACACTGGGTTGCCTTGCCCATCTTGGAGGGATGGGCTGTGTCGAACAGGCCCTTGCCGTCCGCGCATTTGGCGTCGAAGGTCTTCCCGTAGAACTTCATGCTGGCGGCCTTGGTGATGGCCGCGCCGAAGAGGGCGGCGCCGAACCGCTCGCGGGTCCGGTAGTAACCAGCCACGAAAGCGGCAGGCTGCTTTTTCAAGTCCATGAGCTTGGAGTCTTCCACGATCTCACGGGACAAGGAGAAGCTGTTCTTCCAGGTCATGTGCTCCAGGAACTTGTCGAAGCCCTCCTGCATCCCGTCCACGGGGTACTCGCCGTTCTCGCCCACGGGCTGGAAGCCCTCCATGGCGGTCATGGTGGTGAACTTCTCACCCCAGTGCTTGCTTGTGCCCACAGTGAACAGCTCTTGAATCATAGACTTCTGTTCAAAGGACTCGCCCCGCTTTTCCAGGAACATCCGGATGGGGGCCTGGGACTTGCCGAAGATGCTGTCCTGCAGGCCGCTCCCTTCCGTAAAAGTGATATGTGCCATACGATGATTGTCTCCTTTCCTTGGTGATTCCTGCGGCGGATCAGCCGCCCCCGCCGCTCTGGGTGATGTTGACCACAGCAGGGAAGCGTACCCGCACTCTGTCGCCTGCGGCGGTGCCGTCCATGCCCACCACTTCGGCCACACCGCTTGCCGTGGTGGCCGTCACCTGCAGGCCGTCGGTGTGCAGCGTCACCTTGTCGCCCAGCTTCACACTGGAGGCCGCCGCCTGGAAGGTGGTCTCAAACATCATGTCGGGCAGCACCCGCATAACGGGGATGATGTCCCCCACCGTGCAGGGCGTCTCCTTCTCGATCATGCTCACATAGGTGGGTGCAGTCGTTCCGCTGGCGACAGCCAGGTTTCCGCCGCTCTGGATCAGGGCCATGCCGATCCTCGGTGTGATGGCCCCGCATGGCAGGTACTCGATGCCGGGCACCCGCCCGCCGTCTACCTGCTGAATCAGAAAAGCCATAAAAACCTTACTCCTTCCGTTGTTTTTCCATGTACCTGTTGTAGTGCTTCTGGATTTCCGCATCCGTGGCGTCTGGATTGAAAGCCAGGTACTCCGCCTTCACATCCGGCGGCACCGTGGCCGCCCCGGTCCCCTGGGGAGTCCCGGTGCCGGTCAGGTGGTCCTTTCCGCGGGCGTTGTTCAGGGCCTGCTGCCGGGCTGCTTCCGCCCGGGCGGTAGTCAGACGGTCAAAGTTAGCCAGCCGGTAGGCATCCAGGAAGCTGTTGCCCTTGCGCACCAGGTCATAAAATGCCTTGGCGCCGGGCATGGAGAGCAGGTCTTCCACCGTGTTGATGGTGGGGTCCAGCTTGTGGATCTCCGCAAGCTCGGCATTTACCCTGGCCTGGGCCTCTGCCTGCCTGCGCTGCTCGTCCGCCGCCGCCTGCTGCTCCTGCTGCTTTTTCAGCGCCTGGATCGCCGGCGTCTGCTCCACCGCGGACCGCAGGGCCTCCGGCGTCAGCTTCCCGGCCTTCAGGTCCTTCTGCAGCTTGGCGGCGTCATAGTCCGCCCGCCAGGCGTCGAACTCCTCCAGGGTGGTGATGGGCTTGCCCGTGACGGTGTTTTTCATCCCCGCCTTGGCAAAGAAGGCATCCATCTGCCCTTTGGTTCTGGCCCTCTCGTCCTCCACCGCCTTTTTCACGGCGGCCTGCTGCTCTTCCCGCCGCCGGCGGGCTGCATTCTCCGCCCGCTGCTCCTTGGTCTGCTGGGCGGGCTCTCCTTCCTGCCCGCCCTCTGCCTGGGACGCTCCGGAAACGTCCCCGGCACCGCCGGCGCCGCCCTGAGCTCCACCATTTCCCTGATCCCGGGAGGGGTCCTGCTCCTGGGTCTGCGCCGGCTCCTGGGCTTCGCCCGTTCCGGGCTCTGTGCCCTGTGCCTGTCCTTCCTGCGCTCCCGGTTCGGCGGCTCCCGGTTCGTTCCCGCCTGCGGGCTGCTCCAGCCCAAACGCAGCGTACAGATCACTCTCTTCAAATCCAGCCATAAGGCCTCCATTCCGGCCTCTGGCCGGCTGCCATTTTCCCGCTGTTGGCTTGCGTAATGGTGGGCCGCTCCCGGCCCCGGATTATTCGATCTCCGTTACTTCTTGCCGATCCGGAGGTCGTTGCCCGTCTTCACTGTGCCCTTCTTGGACACGGTGGTCTGGATGGGGGCCTGTACCACCTGGGCCCCGGAGTTCTTGATCCGGCCCACGTAGCCGAAGCCGCCGCTCTTGCCGCCGTTCTTCATAGGTGCCGCCTCCTTTCCTCGTCATCGCCCCGACGTTATTTGTCATTTTCCCGCGTTGACTTGCGTATATCACGCGCCCGTCGGCGCTTGATTGCTTTGGTTGGCCGCAACGGCTCCGAGCTGCTGTCCACGCTGCTGGTTTTGCATGGCAAGCAGTTGGAGCTGTATCTGCATCTGCTGGGCCTGGGCGGCCCGCTGCTGTTCCTGCTGCAGCCGCTTTTCCAGATACTTCTTGGTTTCTCCGGCTCCCGGATAATGCAGCTCTTCCATTTTGCTCCAAAACAGAATCAGCGTCTCCGTGCTGCTGGGATCGCCGAATGCCCCCGTCTGCAGGTTCATCCGGGTCTCCTGCCACATGGCCTCCCGGTTGGAGGCCAGAGGGGCGGAGTCGTCACAGCCGAACAGGAACTGGTCTTCCCAATAATACTGGCCGTCCTTGTCCTGCTTCAGGAAGTCGTACCGGCTGATCTCTTCGTAGACCGTGTTCCCCTCGTTGTCCTTGTAGCTGATGGGCCGGGGCTCGTCGCTGTACGCCAGCCAGAACTTGAACATCAGCTCGAACAGTTGGGCGTATGCCGCCTGCTTCATGGTCCGCTTGCTCTCCAGACGTCCCGCCGCTTGTGCGGCAGAAAACTCCTTGGCCTTTCCGCTGGTGGCCGTGGGGTCCGTCCGGCCCTGGAAGGAATCCGTGATGCCCAAAATCTGCCGGGCTTCTTCATAGACCGTCGCCAGGTACGTCAGCTCGTACTGCAGGTCTCCGGAAAACTGGTACACGTCGATCATGGCCTTGTCGGCCGGGGAATCCAGGAACCAGCGTTCTCCGTCTACCGGGTCCGTCCGCAGCGTCGCTTTGGCCGGCAGCGTGATCCGGGTCCCAGCCTTCACCAGACGGTCAATGATCTTCTTTTCCATGCGGTTGGTGGTGTTCTGCTGGTCCTCGATCACGTCCACGTCACTGTTTCCCAGCAGTTGGCCATAGACGCTCACGCTCTTCTGCAATACCACCGGGAACACGTCCGGCCGGTAGAAGGGAATTTTGGTAGGCCGCATGACCGACCGGCCATTCTCGTCAATCTCCGGCTGCGCTCCCGGAATCACCAGACCGGAGCTGTTGGCGATGGGCAGGGTCACCTCTTCGTATTCCTGCTCTTTGGTGGTCCAGTTCGTGCTCCCGCACCACGGGCAGGGTCCCTCGCCGTCGTACCGAAGCCGCTGATCTTCCGGCTCCGCGGCCGCTCCTTCCGCTGCCAGGGTCTCCAGACCTCCGCCGAGACCGGCCGCCACATCCTGTGCCAGCTGCATGGCCAGGGCCCGGCCCGCGATCTGCTTCCTGGTCTCCGCTGCCACGATGTCCTGCTCCGCTTCCACGGCGTCCTGCTCCGCTGTCTCCACCACGGCCTGCCGGTTCTGGATGACCTGCCCGGGGAGCGGGCGCACCCGGCCGCAATGGGCACAGACCGGCACCCGCCGCGCCTGGTAGTTCTCTAGGTCCTCCAGCTCGATGTCGTTGACCCACACGTAGCGGTCGATCCCGCCCCGGTCGTTTTTGGCGTAGCCGATGTACATCGTCACGGCGTCGTCCGCCGTGTCCTCGTCCCCGGTTCCCCGCACCTGGGGCTCCTGCTCGCCCTCGTCCTCCACGTTCACGTCATACCGCCGCCGGATGTTCTCCTTCGTGGTGGGCTGCCGGACGATGAACCAGTCCATGTCCTGAATGCCGGTGTAAATCCCCGGCTGGGGCGCGAACTGCTTGGGGTGGAGAAAGGCAACTTCCTCTTCGCCTACCGTGTCGTGGGTCCGCTTTCGGTTGTCCCAGGCCACCAGGAAGCCTACACCGCCCTGGATGGGGACCGTCCGCTCCGCCTGGTCGTTGATGGTCTCAAAGGGCAGGCGGTCCAGCTCGCAGCGCAGCCAGTGCTCGATCTTGGCCGCCAGAGCCTCGTCCTCCTTCCGCCGCGGCGTGACCTTGGGGGAGGGAATGGCGGAGGACACCTGGCTTTCGATGTTCTCAAAGACGATATTCCGGATATGGGGGGCTTTCTGCCCCTCGTCCCCCTTTGTCAAAGCGCGAAGCTCCCGGTCCCCGCTGTACAGGTGCTCCCGCCGGTCCATTTTTGTCATTTGGGCCTTCCAGGCCACATCGCTGTCCGCCAGCCGCTTCTGCCAGACATCCAGCTTTGCCGGCTTGACTGCGGCCTTTCTTTCTTTGGGCATATCTCAGCACTCCTTCGTTGTTACAAGCTCCGTACCTCTCACTTTTCCGCCGGCGGCCATGTGGACTTACCGGGGCGTCCCCCACTTTTGCAGAAGCATTTCCCGCTCCTGGGGGGCTGCCCGCTCAAAGTCGTCCCACATATCCTGCGTCCATGCAGCAGTCCCCGCCGCCGCGGTCCGCTTCACTTCCATGGTCTGCTGCGGCCGGACGTAGTGAGCAATGGCCAGCGCCATCACACAGTCGTCATGGGCACCCGGCTCCGCCGCCGCTCGCTGCTTCTCGTCCCGCACAAACGTCAGCATCTCCAGCAGAGTGTCCTCGTCGTTGACGGTCTCCAGATGCTCCCGCATCACCCGGATCAGTTCCGAGATGATGACCGGCCGCGTCAGCCGGTCCGTTCGGAATCCGTATGCGTGGCGGATGGTCCCGTCGAAGGTGTCCTCGATCTCCCGGACGTACAGGTTCCGGTAGCCCATCAGGTCCAGCAGTTTCACCGGGTACGTGGAGAAGTTGGCCTCCGGCGCCAGCATGGCGTCGTTGTACCACTTGCCAAGGCAGTACATCTGCCGGGAGAAGGTGTCCTCGTCGTACTGGTGCCGCAGCACGGCCACCTGCTCTCCGGACACGTTGTCCAGCACCTGTCCCACAAACCAGTCACTGCCGTCTCCCGCGGTGTCCGCGCCGATGACGTAGGGCCGCCCCGGCGCCGGCTTCTTGTAGACCTTCACAGGGCCTTGCGCATCGTCCTCCCACCGGATGTTCCCGATGTGGACGCCATCCTCCGCTGCGTCGTAGGCGAAGGCGCCCCGGGCCTCCGGTTTCGGGATCCGCGTCAGGCGCTCGCTGACCGCCTTTCCGTCGAACACGGTCTTGCCCGTCACGCCCCATTGGCCCAGGCAGTAGACCATGTAGTAATATTCGTCCTTGTCCCGGAACCCCTCCAGGGTCTTTACCGCCTCGTCCGTGAGAAAGCGGTTGTCCCTGTAGGTGCTCTCATGTACCCGGGCCCGCGGGTCCGGCATATCGAAGAACCGCTTTTTCAGCCAGTGAGTGATAGAGATGGGGTTGAAGGACAGGATCATCTGCAGGTAGTAGGGAAAGACCGTCCGCAGGCGGATGTCCAGCTGGTTGAAGTCGCCTTCCTCCAGCTCCGACGCCTCCTCAATCCAGATCCCGGTGATGTCGTAGATGGATTTCAGCTTTTCTACATCGTCCAGACCCGCGAACAGAATCTCGCTACCGTTGGGGAACCCGATCCACAGGTCGCCCTTGTTGATCTTGGCGCCGGCGTCCGGGTAATGCTCGGCGATCTGACCCCGCAGCTGCGCAAAGCAGCTGTCCCGCAGCGTCCGCGCCACCTTCCGCGTCACCAGCCAGCGGTGTCCCGGCTCGCTGGTGACCCGCTCCAGAACCTTCCGGCCGACGAAGATGCTCTTTCCGCTTCCGCCGCCGCCTTTTAGAACCAGATAGCGGTGCTGGTCGAAGAACAGGGGCAGGAAGGCCTCGTTGTTGGTCTCCCGCAGGCCCTTCCACCACATGGCGGTGCTCAGATACCGCTCAACCTTCTCCTGCCGGTCCATCTGCCGCCTCCTGGGTGAACTCCTGCACCATCTCCCGCAAAAGCGCCTCCCGCTCTTCCATGGGGATGGCCGCCGCGGTCACGGCCTTTCTGGCCCGCGGCCCCAGCTCCACTTCCTTGCGCTCGGTGTAGCCGTAGTTGTTCTGCAGGGAGAAGATCACGCCCTTTAGCTCCTTGCCGCTTCTGGTGAGCAGCGCATCTTCCAGGAACGCCTCCATGGTCTCCCTGGCGTAGGCCGTCACTTCCTGCAGCTCCGGATGTTTTTCCGGGTCGCAGTAATCCGCCCACGTGGACCTGTGGATGCCCAGGTGCCGGCAGAGTCCGCCCACCGTCGGCGGGACCACGAACTCCCGGACCTTCACCGGGTCCCCGGCGTCGTTGGTCACGTCCCGCAGTTCAAAGACCCAGTGTCCCCAGCCGTCTTTCTGCCCGGTGTTCACCTGCTCCCGCAGCGTGACGGTCCGGCTGTGGTAGCGGAAATATTCATCCACCGCCGTTCGCAGCGTCCGCGGCGTGTACTTCCTGGGCCTTCCCACGTCCTCGTCACCTCCGCATCTCTCGCCCCGCCGCAAGCGGCAGGGCTCGTTCGCTCCGGGCCTCGTCCTTTCCCCGCCGCGCGGGGTGCGGTGGGGCTCCCCGTTTTGGCATCTTGGCCGCCCCCTTTCGGCCCTGGTCTCTAGTACCAGTATAACAGGGTGACCATGCGTCGAACCGTCAACTTTTTGGGCGTGAAAAAACGCCTGTATCCCTTGTCCTGCAAAGGATACAGGTGCATTGCCCCCTCGCGCGCGCAGGTGCGCGCGTGTACGCGCGTGCGAGAGCATACCCGCCCCCGTGCGCGCGTCGTCGTGTCGAAAAATTCCACGGCTTTCAGGCCCGAGGAAAATTCCCGGGCCTCCGCCGCCTATTCCGTTTTTCCCGTCCTTCCAGGCGGCCGCTTCCGCCGGTTCTCCGGCAGGATGTACCGGATGTACTGGGACAGGCCGGGGTGGTACGCCTCCCGAAACAGCAGCACGCCGCCCTTCGGCACCCGGACCTCCGCCTCGCTCATGGCGATCCGGTCCTTCGGCTCCACCCGGAGCAGATTCCTGCTGGAGATGTACTTCTTGTGATCCGGCACCCGCCGCACCTGCCGGATCAGGTAGGAGGCCAGGGGCGTGTAGTCCATCTGCGGGGAGAGCGGCTTCCAGTCCACGCCGCCCAGGCCCGCCCACTTTTCCACGAACACGTCCCGCACCGCCCGGTCTACTACCAAGTGATGATGCACCCGTACCGTCTCCCCGGTGTCTCCGTCCATGTCGGAGGTGACGGCCACGTACCGCAGCGGGAGCCCCAGCTTGTCCAGCTCCCGCTTCACCCGCCGGATCATCAGCTGCAGCTCGTGCTCTGCCGCCGCCCGCATAGTGTCCAGCCGCTCTTCCTCGGTCTCCATGGGCAGGCCCTGCCGGAGAGCCCAGGCCTCCAGCCGCGCCAGTCCATCGTCCGAATAGTCCAGGCCCACCAGCAGGTCGCCCTCTGTGAAGTTCGCGTTGAGCAGGCGGGCCAGCGCCTTCTCCGCGCTGTACTCGTTCTGTGCCTGTTTCCGGGCGGCGTCCCGCAGGCGGCGCTGTGATCTCGTGGGGCGGGCACCGGGGACGAAAAATTTTGTTTTTTCTCCCACGTTGCCTGCCTCATACGTCCGGACGATCCAGTAACCTTCCAAGGAGATGCCTCCCTCCGCTTTATTATGGTTTATTGTCGAAAACTTAGGCCCTTACCAAGCCCACATTCGCGCGTGCGCGCGAATGTTAATATGTATATGATCCGGAAAGCCTTTTCGTCTGATCGTCTACGCAGGGCCCCTCGTTGGTGCCGTCCCCAGCATTGACGGCGGCACATTTTGGCTCCCCTCCACTTCGGAGGACCTCAGTGCTCGTGTACTGGCGGCCAGGGCGTTTGTGGCTTTTTGATGTGACTTAAACCGGAATCTCGTTTCACAGGCCCCGCCCGGCTCATGCGCCCGCGGCAGGACATATACCCGGCTTACCGGGTATCTTTCGGGTTTTGTACAGGCTGTCCGCTGGCCCGAAGCCCAGTTCAGGAGTCATGGGCTCATTCTCCGGCGCTTTGATCTGCGGCAGACGTAAGCGTTCCCGAAGCCCTGCCGCGCCCCGCCGCTGCAGCGGGCGGGTTGCTTGCCGCATGGAGGGCGCGACCCTCCGGCCCTGATATGTAGGCTGATGCGCTCGTGCGGCATATCGTCCTCACAAACTTCGCTCCGCTCGGTCCCGCCGAATGGCGAGACCTCGCACCGCTCCGTTGCGCCCCAAGGGCACTTCCGCGCCC
>NZ_KI271666.1:0-1418 GCF_000469445.2 Oscillibacter sp. KLE 1745
GGGCGAACGCCGCCGTGAAGGCGGCGTTCCCATGCCACAGCACGGCGGAGAGCCCGGCGACAAAACAACACAGCAGCACAACATACGCCACATGGCGCTTTCGGATCAGAATAATCACAGGCGGCACCCCCTGGGGAAAGCCTATTCCCGCCTGCTTATCCCATATTCCCGATTATAGCGGCTCGGACGGCGGAAATCAAGGGCAGGCTCCTCCCGGACCATCTCCGCATAGGATGGCATGGGCGCATGGTTCCCATGCGCACCCTACCCCAGAAGGAGGCATCCATGCAGATGGAGAAACCCAACACCAATACGCCGCCCACGCCGTCCGTGCCTTCCATGCCGCCGTCCGGCTCCTGCCAGCCGAACCAGGGCACTCTGCCCGGCACCTGTGCACCCATGGTGTTTCCCTTTGTAGCCATGCAGGAGGAGAACCCTGTCCGGTACAGCCGGATGGAGGCCCTGCAAACCGGCACCCTGTTCCCGGGGCTTGACCTGCCTTTCAAGGCGGCCATCCAGGCCAAGACGAAAATGGCCAACACCGCCCTGGTGGAGCTGATGGCCCTGGACTTTGCCATTGACGAGCTGGGCCTGTATCTCACCACCCACGCCCAGGATCAGGAGGCGCTGCAGCTGTACTGGTCCTATATCAAGCTGGCGAAAGAGGGCCGTGAGAAGTACCAGAAGATGTACGGCCCCCTGCTGCAGACGGACCTGACGCCGGAGGACGGCTTCGCCTGGCTGAAGGACCCGTGGCCCTGGGAGGAAGGAGGCAATGACTGATGTTCATTTATGAGAAGAAGCTCCAGTACCCGGTGAAGATCAAGAACACCAATCCCAAGCTGGCCTCCGTCATCATCTCCCAGTACGGCGGGCCCGACGGTGAGCTGGGCGCGTCCCTGCGCTACCTGAGTCAGCGGTACTCCATGCCCTATGCGGAGCTGAAGGGCCTGCTGACCGACATCGGCACTGAGGAGCTGGGCCATTTGGAGATGATCGGCGCCATCGTCCACCAGCTGACCAGGGACCTCACCGAGGAGCAGATCCGGACCGCGGGCTTTGACACGTATTTTGTGGACCGGACCGCCGGCGTGTACCCCACCGCCGCCTCCGGCTTCCCTTACAGCGCCGCCAGCATGGCGGTGAAGGGCGACCTGATCGCCGACCTGACGGAGGATCTGGCCGCCGAGCAGAAGGCCCGTGTCACCTACGACAACATCCTGCGCCTCTCCGACGATCCGGACGTCAACGACGTCATCAAGTTCCTCCGGGCCCGGGAGATCGTCCACTTCCAGCGCTTCGGCGAGGGACTGCGGCTGGCCAAGGACAAGATGAACGAGAAGAATCTCTACTTTGTGAACCCGTCCTTTGACAAGTGACCCACTGAATGGAAAGCGCCCGCCCCGATCTCCCGGGGC
>NZ_KI271667.1:0-15446 GCF_000469445.2 Oscillibacter sp. KLE 1745
GGATCGGAAACGGGAACAGGCGCAGGAAAAGCAGAACAAAAGGCATCTGAGTAAAAGTGCGTTTGAAACGGTGCTGTCCAGCTCGGATTGTGTCAGGCGTCCCGTGGAGGATGCTGTACTCTGGAACCTCCAGCTTGAAACTCTGCGGAAAGCCGTCGATGAGCTTGGTGAGCAGGACCGGGATCTGATCCAACTCCGATATGGCGGCCTGACCATGGAGGAGATCGGGACGATCTACGGCGTGTCCAAGGCGGCGGTATCAAAGCGGCTGAAAAAGCTCCACGAACAACTGATGGGCTCTGTCAAATGACAGAGCCCATCGGCTTTTTTCTCTGGATTTTACTATGCACAGTCTCCGCTCCCGTCCATACTGGACGGGAGCCAAATTTTTTTAAAATTTTTCATTTTCTGGTTTACAAACCACTTCTAAGTGTCCTAGTAGGTAGAGGGCAAAATTTCCGGATCGCGGAAACCCCGGCTCCGGCCGTGGCCGGGAGGCCCTGAATGAACCTACAAAGGAGTATCAGATCATGAATGTTTTTGGAAACAGCTCAAAACAGCTGCTGCAAGCACTGACCGCCGATGCTGAAATAGAGACCATGGACTACGTCCTTCAAGAGATGCAGGCGGTCCTTGGAGAAGAGATGCCGGAAGTGGATGCAGTGCGGACCTATCTGCAAGATCCGGACAAGCCCACGAAGCTTAGCACAGCGCAGCAAATTGTGGCCATGGACAAGCTGCTGGAGTGTGCGGAAGTCAACCTCCGAACACTCTGTGACCTGATCCGCTACCAACAGCTGAAGGAGGCCGGAGTGGTTAACTCCGTGGAAGAGTTCCTGCAATTGGTTCACCCAGACGATGTCCATGATATTTCAAAGGAGGATTCTGATTGAAAAAATCCGAATACAAGTCCTACGACGACCTGCCGCTGTTTCTCAATGCGGACACAGTGGCAAAGGTGCTGGGAGTATCGGTCTCCAGCGCCTACGAGCTCATGCACCAGCCGGACTTCCCGGTGGTGCGGATAGGCAGCCGCATGGTGGTGCCGAAAGAAAAGTTTGTGGCGTGGGTGTCCGCGCAGACGGAAGGAGGTGTGCAGAATTGAAACTGCCTCTCATGAAGCCGGATATCAGCAGCCGCAGATTTCCTCTGCCCAACGAGATCTGGACGTGGAGGCTAACACCTCCTGCTTTCGCGGTGCTGGCGTATCTTCAATACCGTCACTGCCGGAAGTTCAGTGGTATTGCTACGCCGGAAGAGTTGGCGGAACACACCCGCATGAGTGTGGAGATGGCGGAGGCCAGTGTAGGTGTCCTGACCGGAAAAAGGCTCCTCTCTGCTGATCTCGTTCCAATCCTCCCCAATGTGAACGGCGGCAAATTTTTCACCATGCCCGATGAAGTGTTCCAACTTGCAATTGGCCACGGAGCAATCACGGTCTACGCTTACCTGCTGTGCTGTGAAAACCGTCGCTCCCACCAGTGCCATCCTAGCTACAACACGATCTCTTCCACAGTAGGCCTTGCCGTCAACACGGTGATGAAGCACATCAACAAACTGGCGGAGCGGCAGTTCATTACAGTGGAACACACCACCTACATGGACGCCAATGGCAAGAAGTGGAACGGCAACAACCTGTACACCATCCTGCCCATCCAACAGGCGGCGGATGCGATCTACCAGCGGCAGCTGGACAGGCTAGATTTGGCTGCGGAACAGCAGCGGATCGCAAACCTCCTGCTGGAAAAGGAAAGCTCCGCGTAACCGCATGTGAGCCGCTGTGTGCCCTGTTTGCGGGAGGGGCAGGGTCCCTGCCCCTCCCCCGGCTGTTGAGCAAGATTTGAGCCGAATTTGGAGAACGATCGAAGGACGAAAAGAAAAGCAGGATAAAGGGCAGGCGTCAAGACCGCCGCTCTGCCCGTTTACATCTGCCCGCAGTGCGGGCAGTTCCGGGCGTTTTCCAGGTGGTCGGAATTGGGGTCAAAATCCGGCCTGTGATATCTCTCCCGCGGTCATCTTCCCCGAACACCTACAGCCACAACAAAAAAACAGGGGTCAAACCCCGGAAAGGAGCCACTTATGGCCCAAAAAGAAAAACTCGCAGTCTATTTTTCCCCGGAGAAGAAGGCCATCTTAGAAAGGCGATACCGGGAAGACGGGAGCCGGAGCATGACCGCCTTCATCGAGCGGGCGGTGGACTTTTATCTGGACTACCTCAGCACCAACAACGCTGGTCTGTTCCTCCCCACCTCCATCAAATCCTACCTGGACGGACGGCTGGGGCAGCTGGAGGAGAGGCTGTCCTCCCTGGTCTTCCGGCAGGCGGTGGAACAGGACATGGTAGCTGGTATCTTGGCCGACGCCTATCAGTTCAGCGACGAGGATTTCCGTCGTCGAAGGGCGGAGAGCGTGCAAAACGTGAAGAAAACCAATGGCCGCATCTCGCTGGAACAGCGGGTGCGGGGAGCCTGGGAGGAGGACGATGAGTGGCAAGACTGATCCTGAAAAGCCCCTATCTGAAGTGTGGCAACGACAGTTCTGTCAGCGGCTACCTGCGGTACATTGGCACAAGGGAACGCGTAGAGATCCTTCCGGATGGCCGTCCGCCTACCAGAAAACAGGAGCAGCTCATCACAAAACTGGCGAAGGATTTTCCTAATAGCAAAGAACTGGATGAGTATTCTGACTACACAGCCAAGCCTACCAAAGCAAACGCCTCTTTGTTCATCACCAGGGCACTGGAGGAAAACTGGTCGGCGGTGCAGCAGTCAGACGGATACATGAAGTACATCGCTACCCGGCCCAGAGCGGAGCGGTTGGGGGACCACGGCCTCTTTGGGGACGAGGACAGCGTGGACTTAGAGAAAGCCATGGGTGAGCTGGACCACTACACTGGAAATGTGTGGACTCACATTCTCTCTGAAGCGGGAGGATGCACCCCGTCTTGGCTATGACAATGCCAAGGCATGGCGGAATCTGTTCCGGGCCAACCGCAATGACATCGCCGCCGCCATGAACATCCCGCTCAATCACTTCCGCTGGTACGCCGCCTACCACGACGAGGGGGAGCATCCCCATGTCCACATGATGGTGTGGTCAACGGTGCCCGGTGAGGCATACCAGACGCGGGATGGCATCCGCAATATCAAATCGACATTGACCAATCAAATCTTCCGGCAGGAGATGCTTCACACCTATGAGCAGAAGTCCCAGTCGCGGGATGAGTTGGTGCGGGAGGCACGCAGGGCCATTCGACGTTTGACCCGTGAGATGGCGCAGAGTATCTGCTCGGCTCCTGAGATCGAGCAGAAGATGGAGCAGCTGGCCGGACAGCTGGAGACGGTCAAGGGCAAGAAGTCCTACGGTTATCTCTCCAAGCCGGTGAAGAAAACCGTGGATGAGATCGTGGATAAGCTGGAGGAGCTACCGGTGGTCCAGGCGTGCTACGACCAGTGGTGCGTCCTCCAAAGTGAGGTAGAGAGCTACTACCACGACAAGCCCAGAGAGAAGAAAAAGCTGTCCCAGGAGAAAGAGTTCCGGCAGATCAAAAACGCTGTCATCCAAGAGGCGGAGCGTATCCGTCTGGGGGAGATCACCTTCGAGGACGCTGACCTGACCGACCATGACGAACCGGAGCAAGTGCGAGGTGAGTCCTATGCCTGCTGGGAGCTGCGGCAGATCATCCGGGATGAGTCCCTTTCTCTGGCAGACCGAGACGAGGCGGAGGAGGAATTGGAGCGGCTTGTGGAACGAGGCAACACCCATGCTCAATACTTGATGGGTCAGCTCTACCGGGACGGTCCTCTGCTGATCCCGGACAGTCAAAAGGCGAAAGGCTGGTTCACCCAAGCGGCAGAGCGGGGCCTGCTGGAGGCCCAGTATGCCCTCGGAAAACTACTTCTCTCAGACGATATGGAAGTGCGGGACCCGGACAAAGGCATCCGCTGTCTGAAACAGGCCGCGGAGAGTGGAGACCATTTCGCCGCCTACCGGCTGGGCAAGGAGTATTTGACCGGCGAGGCGCTGACTAAAGATACTTCCAAAGCGGCAAAATGGTTCACCCGGTCAGCAGAGGCGGGCAACCAATATGCCCAGTACATGCTGGGCAAGTTATACCTGACGGGGCAGGTAGTGACTCACGACCGGACCCAGGCGCTGGACTGGTTCAGACGCTCCGCCGCCCAGGGAAACCAGTATGTACAATTCTTCTTGGAACACCAGAATGACCTCCGTCCGCCCTCCATCATGCTGGCGGCCACCCGCCTGCTCTACCACATGAGCCGGATCTTTGAGGATCACTCCCTGCCCTGGTCCTGCACCGGCCTGCACGTTGACCGCAAACTCCGAAGAAAGATCCAGGAGAAGAAGATTGCCATGGGCCACAAGCCGGACGACCACGAGGAGGAGCAGACCCAGGGCGGCATGACCATGAAGGGGTGGTGAGCCATGCAAGATCTGCGCCGCAATTCAAAGAAAGGCCGCCCGCTGTTGCGGGAGGCCCAGCGGATCACTGCATATGGAATTCCAGCCCCTGGTGCTTCGGCGTATCTCGTGGAACGAGTTTCATCGGCAGCATTTGCGATACTGTAAACAAAGATAGGCGCCGGCAGAGATCAAATGATAATTTTCCCTTAACAGTTTGCCGGAACTCTGGCTATTTCCTGTTTCTGTGGTATTGTGTGTTGCTGAATAAAGGAGGCGGCGCACATGAACGACTACATGAAAGCCCTGCACCAGCGGTTCTTCCGGGAACCGGAGTATCCCGACATCCAGCGGGAACTGGATGCGATTTACCAGGCCCTCCAGGAGAACCTGCCCCATCGAGGCCAGGACCGCCTGCTGGATCTGGAGGATTTGGAGTTCGAACTGCGGGAGGAGGTGTCCCTGGCCGCCTTCACCGCCGGGTTCCGGCTGGGGCTGGGCATCGCCGGGGAGCTGGAGCCGTACAACTTTGAAGATGAGGAAGAGGAGCGGTGCCAGCGCAGGCTGGAGGAGTTCGAACGCAGATCTCTTGCACAGAAAGGAGAGTGAGCGATATGGCAAAACGCAGGCCGTCCGGCGACGGCATGGTCCGAAAGCGGGAGGACGGCCGCTGGGAGGGCCGCATCGTCATCGGTCACAAGGAGAACGGCGACTCTATTTTCCGATACATTTATGCAGACACGCAAAAGGAGCTCACCGCTAAGCTGCGTCAGAACATCGACGCCTATCAGGGCGTGGATCTGACTGAGGATGGCCGCTTGACCTTGGCGGAGTGGCTGGATCGCTGGCTGGAACAGATGGCACTTACCATCCGGCCATCCACGCTGGAGAGATACCGCAACGATATGGAGAGGCATGTCAGGCCCTGCCTGGGGCAAAAGCCCCTCACGCAACTCACGGCATCAGATCTGCGGGATCTCTACCGTGCCCTGTTGGAGCATGGCCGACTCAAACCGCGCCCCGGTCAAAGTCCCGGCCTCTCCCCCACCACCGTCCACAGCATCCACACCACACTCCATCAGGCCCTTCAGGCAGGAGTTGAGCAGAGAATGATTCCGGATAACCCCGCCGCGCAGACGCAACCGCCTAAAATCATCCGCAGAGCGATGAATGTTCTGACTGAAGAACAGATGGAGCACTTTCTGGCGGAGACCAACCGGGACATCATTTGGCGTGACTTCTTCTACACAGAACTTACCACCGGCCTGCGGCTGGGCGGAATCTGCGGACTTCTGTGGAGTGATTTCGATGAGCAGAAGGGTACTCTTCGCGTCAGCCGCACTCTCCATCGCGAGAAGGGCGGTCGGCTGGTGGCAGGAGATACCAAAACCTATGCCGGTACCCGAACGATCCTGCTGCCGTCCAGCACGGCGGAGCGGCTGGCGGATCGGAAAAAACGGTCCTACTCTCAATGGATCTTCCCGAACCCTCTACGGCCGGAGGCCCCACTGAATCCCAGTACCGCATACCGCCAGCTGAAAAAAGTTCTGGCCGAGACCGGCCTGCCGGATCTCCGCTTCCACGATTTACGGCACACCTTCGCCACCCACGCCCTGGCCTCCGGCGTGGATGCCAAGACCCTATCCGGCATTCTAGGCCACACCAAGGCCAGCTTCACCCTGGACACCTATACCCACACTACCGGGGATCTGCAGAAGCGGGCGGCGGAGATCATAGGCGGCTTCCTGACCGACTACTTGGGAGAGGAGATGGCTCCATGGCAAAACGCAGAAAACGGGGCGGTAGCATCCATCTGAGAAAAGACGGCCGCTGGGAGGGCCGGTATGTGGTAGGTCGGGACGGGAGGGGCTTTCCCATCATCAAAAATGTCCTGGCTAAATCGAAGGCGGAATGCGCAGCCAAACTGGAGCAGCTGCGGGAAACGCTGGAAATCCCCACCTCGGAACCGCCCAAACCGGGCATCTCCCTGGGCAGCTGGCTGGATCGCTGGTATCAGACCTATAAAAAGGCAAGCCTCCGGCCCAACACCCAGATGTCCTATGAGCGGCGGATCTACCAGCACATCATTCCCGCCCTTGGCAATCTCCCGCTGGACAAGCTGACCACCGGAGACGTCCAGCAATTCTATACTTGCCTTAAGCAGGACGGCAGGCTGCTGCGCAGGGAACTCTATGGAGAGGGTCTCTCTGACCAGACCGTCCGGGGCATCCACACCACCCTCCACGCGGCCCTGGACAAGGCGGTGGAGGAAAAGCTAATCTTTCACAATCCTGCGGACAGCTGCAAGCTTCCCCCCGCCAAATCCAGAGAAATGAAAGTGCTTGCTCCCGAGGAGATTCAGCGGCTGCTGATCCAGGCCAAAGAGGACGGCTGCTATGAGCTTCTGCTGCTGGAGCTGGCCACCGGCCTGCGTCGGGGCGAGATTCTGGCACTCCAATGGGATGACCTTAATTTTAGAACTGGTGCCCTCCGGGTAGAGCGTCAAGTTCATCGGGTAAAGGGAGAGCTGGTTGTATCCCCACCCAAAACCAAGGCGGGCAATCGGACCGTGCTCCTCCCTACTCCAGTTCTGAATGTGCTCAAGGCCTACAAGAAAACCGTCCACTCCCGGTGGATGTTTCCCTCCCCCATCAAGGAGGACTCCCCTATGGACCCAGCTGCTGTCCGGAAGCGACTCCAAACGGTCCCGGAACGGGCCGAGTGCAAGCGTCTGCGGTTCCACGACCTACGGCACACCTTCGCCACCGCCTCCCTGGAGCACGGCATGGACATCAAGACGCTGAGCACCATCATCGGCCATGTGTCCAGCACCACCACCCTGAACACATACACCCACGTCACAGATGCCATGCGGCAGAGCGCGGCGGATAAAATCGACATGGGGATTGGAAAGGCGAAGCCAAAGGCCCGCGGACAGACAGCCCAAAAACTGGCGCCCAGCGCCTTCCAGGCCCACAAGGGACAGCGGCGCAAGCCGGGCACCGGATGTGTCAGCCAGATCAATGACCACCTGTGGGAGGGGCGATATTCCCCGCGAATCAACGGCGGGCGAATGACGCGAAACGTCTACGCCAAAACAGAGGCAGAGTGTGAGGAAAAACTAGCTGCACTCATCCAGGCAATGAAGGCGGAGATCGCCATGGAGAAAGAGCGGCTAAATAGAGCAAATCCGGCAAGTTGAACAAATGGGCCTCCGGGGCAAAACACCCTCGGAGGTCCGATTTTTTTCTGTCTGTGGCTAAATGTGTGGTCAAACGCAAAAGCGGAAATTTGAACTGCTCGAAATTGTTACAAATAGCAAAAGAAAAGACCACTTTTCGACTGAAAAGTGGTCTTTTCGTGGAGCTGCTGGGCGGATTCGAACCGCCGACCTCATCCTTACCAAGGATGCGCTCTACCTACTGAGCTACAGCAGCATAAAATGGCGACCCGGAACGGGCTCGAACCGTCGACCTCTAGCGTGACAGGCTAGCGTTCTAACCAACTGAACTACCGGGCCATTTTGTAGGCTCGTCCTATTATAACAAATACACCCTGCCTTCTAAAGATTCCAATGGCAGGAGCAGAAGAATTCGAACCCTCGGCATGCGGTTTTGGGGCAGCTACAAAGAACGACGCTCCTCTACTGCCTCAAACGCTTACCAATCCATAGCAGTTCGCTCTTCACAATTCTGATGCTTTCTTGATGCTGTCATCCTTTGGGACAACGCATCCGCCGCACAGAACAATAAGGATTATACTTTACGCCGCAGCTTTTGTCAATCCTTTTTTTAATTTTTGAGACATTTTTTTAATGTCTCCATTATCCAGCAGACAGACAGCTGCCTTGAGGCACCTTTGCAGCAGGTGTGTTTTGTCGCTTCACAATTCTACTGATTTTGGAGTCCCAAGGGAAACTGTGTTTTCGCCGTTTCCCTTTTTCTTTTGCCAACAAAAATTTTGCACTAACCAGACCAAATCTCTGAAATTTCCAGCGCCAAGGATGACCGTAGCGCACAGACATGGAAAAAGCCGCCCCTCAAAAACCAAGGCGCATAAAACAATGGAAAGCCCTTTCCTCGGGGAACTTCAAACCTATGAGAAAGAGCCATACTGGCGCCCTCGATGGATGCCTCCTTCCGGAGATGGCCGATAGCCTGCTGATCTGCATGGAAAGTATGGTGAAGCAAGGCCAGCGTCTACAAAGAGGCCACCTGGGTCAAGAAGCTGAAAAACACGCTGAATATCCAGTTCCGCCAGTCCATTGCAGATCGCTTCTTCTGGGCTGGTCTGGAAAATTCTGAAATACCGGGAGAGCTACAGCCATATGAATCACGCTTTGGACAAGAGGGATGCCACCAGCGCGGATATCCTGCTAGATATTATTGTGAAGCTCTGGAGTTGCTGCAGTCCATTTTCTTTTCACCCGCACCTCGGCCGCAAGAGAAAACACCGCCAGGAACGGTGTTTTTTCTGTCACTCTTCAAATTGAAAAAACGCTCTGCCATCATGTCAGAGAACGGCAGGTCCCCCGCTGGACCAGGCTGGGCATCAAAATCTGGTGCACATAACCCTGGGTCCCCTTTTCGATCTTGTCCAGCAGCATATCCACCGCCTGGACGGCCATTTCCTTTTTCGGCTGCTCAATGGTGGTAAGGTCGATGCGCGGCAGCGCAGTGGAGGGGATGTTGTCAAATCCGATGAGGGAGAGATCCCCCGGGATGCGGATATGGAGCTCGTCAGCCGCCTTCAGGATGCCCAGTGCGTTGGAGTCCGTAGAGGCAAAGATCGCTGTATAGTCGATGGGCTTTGCAAACAGCTCCTTGACCATCTGATATCCATTCTCGATGGAGGACCGGGCAAAGTCGCTGTGATGGAGCCTGGGTTCCAGCCCGAATTGCCGGCAGGCCCGCAGATAGCCCTCCGCCCGGAGCTGATGGGTAGTGGAGTTCCGGCAGCCGAAGTACAGGATCTCCCGGTGTCCCAGTCCGTAGAGATACTCCACCCCCAGATAGGCGCCTCGGCTGTTGTCCACAGATACGTAGCTCTGGGGCTGATCCCGCAGATTCTCGCTGAGAAACACCGCAGGGATCTGCTCCAGCAGCGGGGCGATCTTCTCATAGGTGGCCGGGGACTGGGGGACGATCAAAATCCCGTCCACCCGGCGGCCCAGCAGCAGTTTGACCACCATCTCCTCCTGTTTCAAATCCGGCTCCGAGTTGCACAGCATAATGTTGTAGCCCCTGGCCCGGGCGCTCATCTCCACATAATAGGCCAGCTGGGACATGAACTCATTTTCAATGGCCGGCACCACCAGTCCCAGCAGATACGTCTTTTTCATCACCATGGAGCGGGCCACGTAGTTCCCCGTGTACCCCATCTCGTCGCACAGGCGGACAATCCGCTCCCGCGTGCTCTTTCCGATCTGGTTACTCCCCGACAGAGCCCGGGATACCGTTGCATAAGAGACACCGGCGGCCTTGGCCACATCCTTCAGTGTCACGTTCTTCATGATCTCTGTCCTTTCCATCGGTCCATGCCTGAGCCGGTTCCATTGCGTAAACGTTTTCATTTTGACGCCGTTAAAATCAAACAAATCGTCAATTTCACTTTTCTTATTGAACAGCATATAGAATTATATCAAACTTGTCAATATCTCCGAAAAAATTATCATTATAGTGATTTCTCCAAATCTGCCGAAGATTCTTTGGCGGGCGCCGACTTGACAAATGACAGACGGATATCCTAAAATAAAATCAAGAAAATCGCAAACGTTTACATTCTTCAGCTGTCCGTTTACAGAAGCTCTCCTGCCCACTGTGAATGACGGCCTGAAACATAGGGGAGGTCTTTTGATGTCTGTATCCAATCACGGCGGTGCCCAGCTGGCAGAGGCCGTCCGGCATGCCTATGCCGCATGGCAGGACGACTATCATCTGGAGCCCATGGTGCTGACTGAGCGCGGCATTCCCGTCGGCCGCATCCGGGATCACGACGCGGTGGTGTTCTGCTGCCGCCGGGGTGAGCGGGAGATCGAGCTGACGGAGCTGTTCACGGCGGACGACTTCCGGGCCGTGGAGCGCCGGAAGCTGAAGGATCTGTACTTCGCTATCCTGACACTGTATCACGACAAGTTCAAGCATCTGCCCATCGCCTTTGCGCCGGAACACGTGGTAAAACCTTTGGCCCAGGTCCTCTCCGACGCCGGAAAAACCCAGTTCCACTGCGCGGAGTCCGAGAAGTTCGCCCATGTGACCTTTTTCTTCAACGGCGGGGAAAACACCTCCTTCCCCGGTGAAGAGGATGTGTGCGTCCCCTCTCCCAAAGGCATCGACTTTGACCAGAAGCCGGAGCTCTCCCTGCCGGAGGTGGCCCGGACTGTGGCGGGCGCCCTGGGGAAATACGACTTCATCGTCACCAACTTCGCCAACGGTGATATCATCGGCCACACCCAGAACACCGCCGCCAAGCTGGATGCCTGCGGTTACGTCAGCCGGGCCCTGGAGCAGGTGGTGGATGCTGCCCTGGCCCAGGACTACGTGGTGGCCATCACTGCGGACCACGGCAATATCGAAAAGCTGTACACCGTTGCCGGGAAGCCGGACGGCTCCCACACCACCAATCTGGTGCCCTTTATTCTGATAGACTCCCGTCAGGAGGACCCCATCTCCCTGCGGGACGGTGCCCTCTGCGACGTGGCTCCCACAATATTAGACGTCATGGGGCTTCCTCAGCCCCTGGAGATGACCGGCCGCTCCCTGGCGGAGGGACACACCTGGAGCCGGGGGCGGAGGATGCTCCTCATCATCTGCGACGGCTGGGGCCTGGGCGCCGGCGATGAGGGCGACGCCATCCACCTGGCCCACACCCCCTACTGGGACGCCCTTTTGGAAAATCGCTCCTGGTGCCGCCTGCAGGCCTCCCGTGAATTTGTGGGCCTGGGGGCCGGCAAGGCCGGCAACTCCGAGGCCGGACACTCCAATCTGGGGGCCGGCCGGTGCGTCATGCAGGACGACGTGCGGCTGGACGCGGCGGTGCAGGACGGCTCCTTCGCCCGCAATCCGGTCTTTCTGGAGGCCATCGAGCATGCCAGACGGAACCATGCCTCCCTGCATCTGCTGGCCTACCTCACCCATAAGTCCTCCCACGGGTGCATCGACTATCCCCTGGCCATCTGTGAGATGGCCAAGAAGCAGGGCCTGGAGGAGGTCTACTTCCACATCATCTTCGACGGCCGCTCCACCGAACCCGGCTCCGCCCCCGCGCTGCTGGCGGAGCTGGACAGCCGCCTGGACCAGATCGGGCTGGGGCGGATCGTGGACGGCGTTGGCCGGGGCGTGGTCCTGGACCGGGACAAGAATTACGACAAGGTAAAGCGGGCATACGATGCCCTGACAGACGGCCTGGGCGCCTGGTATTCATGAGCGCCGACGCTCGGCCCGCGCGGGATGCGCTCCTCATTCCGCGCGGGCCCTGTATTTGTGATACAGCCGCCAAGGGCGTGCTGCGAGATTGTCTGCACATTGGAAAAGAGGTGCGCTATGAAAACCGTGTTGGGCTATCTGCGCCCCCATGCCGGGCGGGTCGCCGCCGGTGCCGCCATCAAATTCACCGCAGCGGTCCTGGAGCTGATCCTCCCCCTCCTGCTGGCAGAAATCATCGACGAGCTGGTGCCCGCCGGCGACACTGCCGCCATCTGGCGGACCGGCGGCTGGATGTCGCTGCTGGCTCTTGGGGCGGTGGGCTGCAACATTACCGCCAACCGGATGGCCGCCTGGGTCTCCATGGAGATGACCCGGGTACTGCGCCAGGATCTCTACCGCCGGATCCAGGGACTCTCCTGCACCCAGGCAGACCAATTCTCACCCTCCTCCCTGGTGTCCCGCCTCACCAATGACACCTACAATGTCCACCAGATGTTTGACAAGGTCCAGCGGGGCGGCATCCGGGCCCCCATGCTGGTGTTGGGCGGATTGATACTGACCTTTCTGCTGGAGCCCTCTCTGGCGCTGGTGCAGCTGGCGGTGAGCCTTCTCACCTTTCTCACCATTACGCTGGTGACCCGGCGGGGGATCCCCCACTACACCAGAGCTCAGGCGGCTGTGGACACGGTGGTACGCATCCTCCGGGAGAACGCCGCCGGGGTGCGGGTGGTAAAGGCCCTCGCCTGTCAGGTCAGGGAGCGGGATCGCTTTGACACAGCCAACCAGGCCCAGCGGCAGGCAGAGGCGCAGGCCGGGCAGGTCATGGCGCTGGCAAACCCCATAACCGATCTGCTGCTGAACGCCGGGCTCATCCTGGTAGTCCTGGTGGGGGCCCTGCGGGTCAACGCGGGACTGATGCCCCCCGGGCAGATCGTCGCCTTTATGACCTACTTCACTCTGATCCAAAGCGCCACACTGGGGCTTGCCAAGGTGTTCGTGAAGGTCAGCAAGGGCGCCGCATCCGCCCGCCGGATCCAGGAGGTCCTGCTGGCCCCGGAGCAGCAGCGGCAAACAGCGCCCCTGCCTGCTGGCGGCGGTTTTCTGGGCATGGACCGCGTCACATTCTCCTATCAGGGTGCCAAGCCGGATGTGGAGGAGGCGTCCTTCCTCCTGCGCCAAGGCGGGATGCTGGGAATCCTGGGGCCCACCGGCAGCGGCAAGAGCACACTGACCGCCCTGCTGCTGCGGCTGTATGACGCAGACCGGGGCGTGGTCTGGGTGGGCGGCATGGATGTAAAGGCCCAGGATCGCCGGGCACTTCAGAGCCGCTTCGGCGTGGTCTTTCAAAGCGACGACCTGATCCGCGGCACCGTCTATGAAAACATCTCCTTCCTGCGAAATCTCCCACGGCCAGCGGTGGAAGCCGCCGCCCGGACGGCCCAGGCGTGGCCCTTTATCTCCCAGCTGCCTCAGGGTCTGGACACCCCGCTGGACCTGGGCGGCGCCAACCTCTCCGGCGGCCAGCGCCAGCGGCTGCTGATCGCCCGGGCCCTGGCGGACCGGCCGGAGATCCTGATACTGGACAATGCCGACAGCGCCCTGGACTACTCCACAGCCGCCGCGCTGCGGCAGGCGCTGCGGCGGGATTTCCCCGGCACTACCCTGGTGATAATCTCCGAGCGGGTGTCCGCCGTGCGTGAAGCGGACTGCATTCTGGTCCTGGAAAACGGCCGCATCGACGCCCAGGGCTGCCATGACGCGCTGATGGCCTCCTGCCGGCGCTATCAGCGCATGGCCAAGCTCCAGATGGGAGGTGATGTCGGATGAAACGACATCTGTTTCGCCGGATGGGCCGGTTCCTGCGGCCCCAGGCGCCGTCCCTGGCAGGGGCTGCGGCGCTGGCCGCTCTGTCCGGTCTGCTGGCGCTGCTGGTGCCTCTCGTGGCGGGCTGGGCGGTGGAGGCCATCGGGACTGGGCCGGGGGCTGCGGACCTGACCGCGGTGCTGCGGTACTGTGCCGCAGGTCTCGGAGCCGCTGTCCTGTCCGCTGTTTGCAGCTACGGCGCCTCCGCCGCCCTGGTGCGGGTGGGGCAGACCGTATCCTACACATTGCGGAAGGCAGCTTTTCAGCAAATCACTCAGCTACCGGTCCGGTATTTTGACACCCACCCGGCGGGGGATCTGATCAGCCGGGTCTGCTATGATGTGGACACGGTCAACGCCGCCCTGTCCACTGATCTGCTCCAGATCGGCACCAGCCTGCTGACGGTCATTGGCTCCTTTGTGATGCTGCTGATGCTCTCCCCCCTGCTCTCCGGCGTGTTTTTCCTGACCGTGCCGCTCTCCGTCCTGCTGACGCGGCTCCAGATGAAGCATATCCATCCCCTGTTCCGCCGCCGCTCCCAGGAGCTGGGGGCCTTGAATAGCTTTGTGGAGGAGCGGGTCAGCTGCCAGCGGGCCATTCGGGTCTACGGCGTCGAGGCGGCAGATCTTCGGCAGTTCGCCGAGAAAAACGACGCCGCCTCCGAGACGTACTACAAGGCCGACTGCGCCAGCACGGCCCTGGGGCCCTCCGTCAACTTCATCAACAACCTCTCCCTGGCGGCGGTCAGTGTCTTTGGTGCCCTGCTGTACTTAGGCGGCGGACTGTCCCTGGGGGCGCTGTCCTCCTTTGTGCTGTACTCCCGCAAATTCTCCGGTCCTATCCGGGAGACGGCGGAACTCCTCAGCGACCTGCAGGCCTCCGTGGCCGCGGCGGAGCGGGTTCTGGATCTGCTGGACCAGCCGGCAGAGGATGGCGACTTGCCGGGCGCCCGGGAGCCATGCAAGCTCTCCGGCGCCATCTCCTTCCGCCATGTGGACTTCGGCTATGACCCCGCCCACCCGGTGCTGCGGGACTTCAGCGCGGACATCCCCGCCGGCAGCATGGTGGCCGTGGTGGGGCCCACCGGGGCCGGCAAGACCACCCTGGTCTCCCTCCTGCTGCGATTCTATACACCCCAGAGCGGCACGATCACCATTGACGGGCTGCCCATCCAGCAGTACACCCGGGACGGCCTCCGGCGCCGCTTGGCCATCGTCTTGCAGGACGGCTGGCTGTGCGGCGGCACCATCGCGGAAAACATCGCCTACGGCGTGCCGGGCGCTACCCGCGCCCAGATCGAGGCCGCCGCCAAGGCAGCCTGTATCCATTCCTTTCTCTCCTCCCTGCCGGATGGATATGATACCGCACTCACTGACAGCGGCGCCGGCCTCTCCAAGGGCCAGCGGCAGCTGCTGGCCCTTGCCCGCTGCTTCCTCTCCAATGCGGACATCGTGATCTTGGACGAGGCCACCTCGGACGTGGACCCGGAGACCGAGGAGCAGATCAGCGCCGCCCTGGAGCGGCTGCGGAGGGGGCGCACCTGTTTCCTCATCGCCCACCGTCTGGCCACAGTGCGCACGGCGGACCGCATCCTGGTACTGCAGGACGGCCGGATCGCCGAGCAGGGCACTCACCAGCAGCTGCTGGATGCCGGCGGCATCTATCGGGTCCTATACGATGCCCAGTTCTCCTGACAGCCCCCCGGATTTCATGACAACACGGAGAGGCGCCCCGGCC
>NZ_KI271668.1:0-702 GCF_000469445.2 Oscillibacter sp. KLE 1745
CGCACCCACCGCCTTTGCAATCTGGGCGGCACGATTGAGAGCCTTGCCCCGGAGGTCAAAGATCTCACACGCACCGAAATGACAGAGCTGATGGAACACATCTTTTCCCTGTCCGAAGTCCAGCGAGCCGTCCGTCACATGGCGATTACCCATATCAGCCAAGCAAACAGAGAAAAGGAGTTGAAAGCCGATGGCACTATTTCATCTGAGCGTCACGCAGACTAAGCGAAGCGCAGGACAGTCCGCTATTGCTTCTGCCGCCTACCGTGCCGGGGAGCGATTGTATAGCGAGTATTACGGCGAATACAGCGACTACACCCGCAAGGGCGGCGTGATCTGCTCCGATATTCTCCTGCCGTCCCATGCACCGCCAGAATACGCAGACCGCCAGACCCTATGGAACGCCGTGGAAAAAGCCGAGCGTGGAAAGAACGCCCAGCTTGCATACAGCTTTGACATTGCCTTGCAGAATGAATTTTCCCTTGAGGAAAACATCGCTCTTGCAAGGCAATTTTTGTTGGAGAACTTTGTGAGCCGTGGCATGGTGGTTGACTTCGCCGTACACCAGCCAGACCGGGAGGACGGCGGCATACCAAACCCGCATTTTCATGTGCTTTGCCCCATCCGCCCCATCGAGCAGAACGGCAAATGGGGACTAAAGCAACGCCGGGTGTATGAGCTGGACGAGGACGGCAACCGTAT
>NZ_KI271669.1:0-2365 GCF_000469445.2 Oscillibacter sp. KLE 1745
CGAGAAGGGCCGACCCACCTACTACAAGAAGTAAGTGCGCCGGTTTTTCCGGCAGTACTGCCGGGGGGCGGGACAGTCATGGACTGTCCCGCCTGGGACAAAGACTACGCACAATCATTGATAACTGAGGATACGCATGTCTTTTGATACGATCGTGATGTGGATTATGGCCAGCGGTGCGCTTCTGGGCGCGGTGGACAAGGTCCTCGGCAACCGCTTCGGCCTGGGAGATGAATTCAAGAAGGGCTATGAAACGATGGGGCCTCTGACGATGGGAATGGTAGGCATTGTCTGCCTGACCCCATTGATCCAGAAGGGCATCAACTCCACTATCGCACCGTTGTTTACCGCCATCGGTGTGGACTCCGCCTTTTTGGGGGCGATTCTGGCCAACGACATGGGCGGCTACCAGCTCTCCATGGAGTTGGCGGCGGACCCCAGGGCAGGCGAGATCGCTGGCCTTCTGGTGGCTTCCACGTTGGGGGCAACACTGGTGTTTAACATTCCGGTGGGACTTGGCATTATCAAGAAGGAGCAGCAGCCGGACTTTGTCCGGGGCTTGCTGGTGGGCGTCATTGCAATCCCCTTCGGGAGCTTCTTCGGCGGCTTGTCAGCAGGGTTTCCCCTGGCCCTGGTGGCGGCCAACATCGCTCCCGTGGCCGTCATTTCGATCCTGCTGGCGGTGGGACTGAAATTCATCCCCAGGCAGATGACCAGGGGCTGCCTGATATTTGGCTATCTGGTGAGCGCGGCGGGCTGTGTAGGGCTGGCGTGCGCCGGATTTGAATCCATCACCGGCGTGGTGCTGATTCCAGGCATGGCCCCTGTGGAAGAGGGCATGGCCACGGTGGCAGAAATTGCCATTGTACTCAGCGGCACTTTCCCGGTGCTGGCGATTTTGATGAAGTTCCTGAAAAAGCCGCTGTCCGCACTGGGGCAGAAGCTGGGGCTGGACTTTGTGAGTACCAGCGCCATGATCTTTTCCCTGGCGAATTCCGTGTCCCTCTTTGTGATGATGAAGGATATGAAGAGGCGCGGCATTATCATCGCCACTGCATGGATGGTGACTGCCAGCGCCGTGCTGGGTGACCATCTGGGCTTTACGGCCAGTGTGGCGCAGGAGATGATTTTACCCCTGGTGGTGACGAAGGTCACAGGCGGTATCGTGGCAGTGGCGCTGGGCCTGTATCTGACCCGCAAGCTCCCGGAAACAGACGCCTGAAGCACCGGGGCTGAGATCTACATGAGGAATTGAAGGAGGAGTACAGTACAATGTACAGGGCAGACAAGCTCTACAACGACATGATGGCTGTGGACACGGCTATCAAGCAGCTGAAGGTGGAGGATGAGGCATCCCTGGCGGAGTATTTCCGCCTGTATACGGAGCTGATCTTCAACCACAAGTGGATAGGCAGCATCTATGACATCTACTCTGACAATGCTGATATCTATCGTGAGAACGGCCTCTATCTCCACGGTGCCCACGAGATGATGAAGGACACCCTGAAGCTGACCTCTGCTTTCCCTGACATGCAGGTGACCATGCGGGATACCTTCGCTGTCAAGAGGGATGACGGCTACAAGCTCTGGCGCTACTACACCATGTCTGGAACCAACAAGACTTACAGCATCTATGGCGCCGCCACCAACAAGCCCCTCAACTCCGATGCCTGCATCGCCATGAGTATGGCGACGGTGAAGAAGATCAGCGGCAGATGGCAGATCGTCAAGGAGTTCACCATGTACAGCATCGATGAAATCCGCGACACCTGCACGGCCGAAGATGCGCCTGGTGCCGCAGCAGAGGAGGTCGCAAAATAATGAACATTCGTGATATCAAGCGGAAGAAGATCACCGAGATGACCACAGACGAGATTCTGGCTGAGCGCAAGTTCTACGAGGATGTGATCGCCAACTGCAAATATGAGAAGCCCCAGGACATTGCCGACCTCTTCGAGGCTTACACCATGCTGATCTGGAAGCACAAGCAGGTGGGCCGCGTGTACGACTTCTATTTCGATGGCCTGAAGGAAGAGCGCGACGGCGGCGACAATCTGGAGGGTTCCGATCACGTCGTGCTGGATACCCTGCGTGCCCTGGCCCGGACGCCGGACTTGAACGTGGTGTTCGAGGAGATCCACTGCATCGGCAATCCCAAAGACGGTTTCCGTTTCGGCCAGGTGGTGTGGAACGACGCCACCACCGTGGACGGCGTGGGGCCCGATGGCCCCGGCTCCGGCCTGGGCTATGAGGACCGGGAAGACCTGGAGATGTGCGAGTGCTGGATCCGGAAGATCGACGGCAAGTGGCGTGTGGCCAAGGAAGCCAGTATCCGCAGCAACGCCGCATACAAGCGGGTTCTTGG
>NZ_KI271670.1:0-2852 GCF_000469445.2 Oscillibacter sp. KLE 1745
TTCATCATGTCCGTCGCCAAGGAGTTTACGACCGATAGAAATACCGATGTCAAAACCGCTGGAAATCGAGTAATTGAGGGTTGCAATTCCCTGTTGGTGGCTTACACGAGAGATAGTTTCAAGGTGAGAGCTGGACTGCCGACTGAGAACAAAAATGCTGTATCCCTCGCTGGCGTAGAAATAATTGTCCTGGAGGGCGGCGTTATAAGAGTACCCGCTGCCATAAGAGGTCATGCCACTTTCGGGTTTTTGATAAGTGGGAGATTGCCAGTATGAAGGTCCGGTTCCATTGATATGGCTGTACTTTATATTTGCGGATTTTCCGGTGATTTGCCAGTTATTCCATGCAGTGATGAGAATATCGGTCATTTTGAACGCCGGAACGCCTACCCATTCAAATTCACTTGTAACTCGACCGGTTGTTCCGGTGTAGTTGTCGATTGTGGAAGTAGTCACACATTCCGCAGACAAAGCAACTTTTTCATTTACGGTAGCGGAGTCCGGGTCGTAGTTTCTGATACCACGAATCTGATCGACGGTATAACCGGCGGTTTGCAGACTGTTATCGGAGAGAGTATTTAGTAAAGCAATGTGATCATCAAAGATTTGGTCAGTGTTGCGGATTGTTTCGATTTCCGAAGGTGTATAGCCTTCGGCGGCCAGAGTAGCATTGGAAATCTTTTGGAGTTCGAGCATGGATTGATATTCGTTGGTTACAGTTTCGGTAGGAGCTACGGTTATATCTGCTGCAAAAGCAGGAATAGAAAGCGCAAAAATCATCGCAAAGGAGAGAATTGCGGATAAAAACTTTTTCATGGTAAAACCTCCTTTAATTTTGGGTTTGAAAATTGCAGTTGCTCAATTTCCTGGCCCATTGGAATCACCTCTTTCTTCGACATATTGATGTATAAATTATACCAAAAATTTCGAATGATTTCAATAATAAACTATGAATTGTGACGATATTCGTTTTATTCTTCTATTCACAGTTTTTTGAGAATAGAAGGAGGGGAGCCGTCCGCAGACGGCAGGGGCAGCGCCCCTCCGGAGCTGGCAAAGCAGCAGGCACAAGCCGGCAGTGATGCAGCTCCGGCAACCCCTCCCCCTTTAGGGGCGCAAAGCACTTTCATACCGCTGCACCGATGGGGCGGCGGTGTGAAAGTGCTTTTGCGTTACTTTCTCACCAGAAAGTAACAAAGAGGTTGTTTTCAGCGGAAATTTGTGATAAAATAGAGGACGGAATAACAAGCGGAAAGGGGGCGATTTTATGGGAGTTACGATTTCGGGCATGACAGGTGCAGGGAGCATCCGGCACAATAACCGCAGCTTCTCTGCGGCGAATGTAGACCGGAGCCGGACGGAGCAGAATATCACTTTTTGCAACGAGGATCTGAAGCAGGTCTACCACATGGTTTTTGATGAAGCTCTCGCAGCCTACAACGCAAAGAAAACCAAAACAAGAGATAAGATACCGGACTACTACGAGCATATCCGGCAGAGCAAACAGGAAAAGCTGTTCCATGAAGCGATCTTCCAGATCGGCAACATGAGCGACTGCGGATGCGGTACGCCGGACGGAGAACGGGCGGCGGCAGCTCTGAAAGATTTTGCGGAGTCCTTTGCAGAACGCAACCCCCATCTGCGGGTGTTCAATATGGTGCTGCACATGGACGAGGCAACGCCCCATCTCCATGTCGATTTTATCCCAGTGGCAACGGAGCAGTCAAGAGGACTTTCGACGCGGGTATCTATGAAACAGGCGTTGAAGCAGCAGGGGTTTGTCGGTGTCGGCAAAAAGCAGACTGAATGGGCGGCGTGGATGGAGCGTGAGAAAGAAGCTCTGACGGAGATCGCCCAGAGGCACGATTTTGAAATTATCTCACTCGGCACGAACAGACCGCACATGGATTTGCCGCAGTTCAGAGAAGCGGCGGCGAGGCTGGAGGTGGTGCAGCAGCAGACGGCGGCAGCCGAGCAGGAGATTGTCGAGCTGGAACGGCAGCGGGACGCTCTGAAAGGCACTGTGCGGCTCTTAAAGGAGGCGGACAGTGTAAATGTATCTCTGTCCGACATACAGCCCGAAAAAACGCTCACAGGGGCTGTAAAGGGCGTGACGGTGGATCAGGTCGAGCAGCTAAAGAAGATGGCTCTGCGCAGCGTGACGGATCGGCATAAGGTCAAGGAGCTGACGGAAGAAAATACCCGTCTGCGGTCGCAAGTTCCGTCTATGAAAAAGCGGATGGAAGAAGCGCAGCGGCAGCAGCGGCTTGAACAGGAAAACCGGAGGCTGCGGGAGGAAAACAGCTATCTGCAATACGAGCTGGAAGAAGAACGCAGCTTTAGCGAGCGTCTGACAGACGGCATCGGGCGATTGCTGGACTACTTGGAAGAACGCTTGCCGGAGCGTCTGCTCCCGTTGCTTGAAAAGGCGAGGGAGCTGCTTCCCAATCCGGAGATCGGACGGCAGCAGGAGCAACAGCAGCACCAGCGAGGCATGGGCGGCATGGAGCTGTGATAGGGAAAAATGTATTGATAATATAAGCGCAGCAAGAAGCCTGTCCGGAGGGCTTGCAAATCTCTTTCGGACAGGCTATAATAACAGCTGAAAAGTGAAAATAAACTCTTTGATAATCTAAGCCCCCTGTAAGGGTATTTCCCCAAAATATTTTTCCCTCTGGAAAGGGAGAAAGTCGGAGGGGAAAAAGGAGGTGAGCGGAGGGGTGTTGGAAGTGTGGAAAACCCCGTAGGGGTTTTCCAAGTCCCTGTGGTAAACCCATCGGGTTTTCCATAGGGACGGCACTTTCAATGCCCCGTAGCGAGGGGGAAAAGGGGGAGGTGACTTTCTCTTTAAG
>NZ_KI271671.1:0-3350 GCF_000469445.2 Oscillibacter sp. KLE 1745
TGATACACAGGTACTCCACATTCCCGGCTTCCACTTCTTTCATCATTGCTAAAAATCCGGGACGGTCAAAGCAGGTGCCGCTAATGCCATCGTCCGTGAAATGGACAATGTTTGTAAAACCCTGCCGTGCGGCGAACTCCTCCAACATTGCTTTTTGATTGGATATGGAGTTGCTCTCACGCTGCTGGTCATCATCTTTGCCAAAGTCATCACGGCTCAGTCGTTCGTACAGAGCAGTGATTTTCTCGTTTTTTCTCATAACTTGCGCTCCTTTCTTCGGTTTTAGGTTGTGTGTTCTAAGAGACTTCCCAACCGCTTGATTAAGAAGTCTTTTAGAGCATACAACACCCGCCGCCAATTTGTATTTTTTATATTGCTTTACCGCGAAATGGTCGGGGCTGCGTTCTTCCAAATCGGCAAAGAGCAGATCAACGGGGCTTTGGTATTCCTCGTCGTCCTCGCGTGCTTCGCTTGCATTGATAAGTTCAAGCAGCGTTGTAAAGTTCATTTCCTCGGCGGGGGCTTCATACCAAATGTAGCCGATCAACGCGCAATATAGTAACCTCTCGGCTTTCACCCAAAAATCTTCCGCGCTCTTTTCTCCCTCGCCTTTGGTATTGACGATAAGGGTATTGACAACCTTTAACACGTCCTTTTCGCTGCGGATATAGACAAAGGGGTTATAGTGCATACTTTTCCGAAAGTTTATCGTGTTCAGTACCTTAATGCGGTAGCCTGCCCGTTGCAGCAGCTTTCCGCACTCGATTAGGACGGTGCCTTTCGGGTCGGTCAAGACGTAGGAAGAATGAAGCTGCATTAAATTAGGCTTTACGAAAAACCTTGTCTTGCCGCTGCCGCTGCCGCCGATCACCACGACGTTTTTATTTCTCGCGTATTTCGGCTGCTTCGGGCGGCTGTTCATGGTAAGGCGTTCGGTCTGCGTCAAAATGATGTTGTTCTGAAAATCCGGGTCGATATAGGGCTTTATATCTTCGGCGTTGCCCCAACGTGCGCTGCCGTATTCTGCGCCCTTGCGGTATTTGCGGGCATTTTTCCCTTTGAAATAGACAATCAGACGGATAACCACCGCGCCCACAATGCCAATAAGCAAATCCAACGGGTGAACGCTCGGCAAGGCATTTGAAAACGCTTCGGAAAATCCCTGTGTGATATTGAGTATCTTTTCGGAAATATCCGCGCCGGGGGCAAGCCGCACCGCCTGTCCCACCTTATCAAAGAGATAGACAAAGAACACATACGGGATATTCGGGATTATCAGCTTTTTGTAGTTTATCTGCTTCATATCTCGCGCCCCCTGTCTATTTTCTTTACCTTGTCGCGGGCGGCGTTAAGCTGCTTCGCCTTGTCCTTTGCTGCGGCAAGGGCTTTGCGGATAGAGGGCTTTTTATCCCTGTTCAGCTTCTTTGCGGAAAACTCTTGAAACGCTGCGGTCATAACGTCCGCGTCCCTGCCTTTGAAAAACACAAGGTAACGGGTCTGTTCGCCCTTAACCTTTTTCAGCGAAAAATCTATGTTGTATTTCTTCGCGGTACTCTCAAAGGCTTTGATATTGCTGTCGGTGATCTCGATGTTGGAAACCCCCGCATTTTGCTTCATAAGCTGCCGCATGGTCTGTTTCCCATGCGGTGCTTTGCTTTTCTGCTCCAAAAACTTCTTGATTGCTTTCTGTAACGCCTGTTCGGTAAGCCTTGCCGCGCCTTTTCCCACGTTGACGGATAGGGCAATCGTTTTTTGGGTTACTTCCTCCTGCAAGGTATCAACTCCTTTCCCGGTAAACTGCGGCTATGCTCATTTGCTGCCGTAAAAGTCGTGATTGACAAGGGCGGTATAGTAGCTGTCAATGGTACTCGGCGCGTTGAACAGCACCGCTTTTAGATACTGCTTGATGTTGCGGATTTTGGTTGTGTTCTCCCTCATGCAGTCCAAAACAAACTCAACGTGGCTGCTGTTCAGCTTCATAAACTTTGATTTGACAAGTTCGGCGGGGTAGTCGTCCCCGGCGATACGGATTGTCTTTCGGGCTGTGCAGACGGTTTCCAGCATGATTTCTACAATCTCGTCCAAACGGTCTTTATCCATTTTGGGGTCTTGAATGAGAATGTCATAGTCGATGTTTTCTTTGATGATTTCCCGATAAATCTCTATTGCACTGTTTGTTTTCGCTTCCGTTCTTTTCCTTTCCGGCGGCGCAGCCGCTTCGTCCTGCTCATAAGGCAAGGGATTTAGGGAATGGAAAGGAATGGAATGGGTACTTGATAGATCAGTAATTGATTGTTCTTTACTTGATATATCTTTATTTAATTGCGTTGGATTTTCCAACGTAGGTTTTTCCTGCGTAGGTTTTTCCAACGTTGGATTATCCAATGTTGGATTTTCCAATGTAGGTAAATCCAATATAGGCGGCTGTCCGCCGCTGGTAGCTGCTTCCGGCTCTCGCGGCTGCGGCTGCTCGTATATGACGTAATCTGCGCCCCGCAAGCGTCCCTTTTCGTCGCGCTCCCGGCTGCGCACGATATATCCGGCTTTTTCGAGTTCCTTTACCGCTTCGCGGATTGCGTCGATCTTCTCCCGGTTGATATGGGATAAGCCCGCAAGGGTATAATCCCAATCTTCGGGCAGCGAAAGCATTTGCGACAACAAGCCCTTTGCCTTTAAGGACAATTCCTTGTTTCGCAAGTGGTGGTTGCTCATAACGGTATATCCCGTATTTCGCTCCACTCTGAAAACTGCCATATTTCCTCACTTCCTCTCTTGGTATGCGTGGACAATTAGAAAGCCGTTTTCGGCTGTTTTGGTATTGCAATATGCCCTTTGCCGTTTTCGCGTCTGCAAAGCCGCATGGCACAAGGGCTTTTGCCCGTCTATTTGTCCATGCTGGCGTGCGTTTTCCGCGTCCTTTTGCCGGGGCAATAGGGACACTCTTTGAAAACGCAAAACTCATATTTCCATTGTGGGCGGTAGAAACGGCAAGTACCGCAATCTTCATCATCTCCGGCACAACCGGATTGATAGCGGTCAAATCCCGGCTTCTGCTGCATGATCAGTTCAAACGCCCGCTGCTTGCCCTTTGTGAAATACATTCCGGCTGCGCCTCCTTTCCTGCGGGCATAAAAAAACGGCGTTACTTTCTCCCCAAAAGGGGTTAAGGTAACGCCGCTTGTGTGCGTATTCAGTTTTTAACACATTCCCTGTCTATCCGCTGTCCGCAAAACCATTGATTTTATTAGCTTTTTGCCGCTATCGCTATCACACCTCATTATTTGACCGTCCCGGATTTCTGGCAATGATGAAAGAGGTGGAAGCCGGGAATGTGGAGTACCTGTGTATCA
>NZ_KI271672.1:0-30382 GCF_000469445.2 Oscillibacter sp. KLE 1745
CGAGAAGGGCCGACCCACCTACTACAAGAAGTAACTCCAGTATTCAGAGCAGGCAGAAAGACTTTCCGTTTTTCTGCCTGCTCTGGCTTTCCGAAGATGCCAGATTTCAGGTGTGCTCAGCAGACTCCCCGCTCTCCTCTCAGCGCGATGTATGATGACCGGGGTGTGTTTGACGCCTATCTGTTTTTAGATGCAAGCCCTGATATTGTTATGGTAGATCCCTGCATGATCTGCCCTCCTCCCGCAAGATTTTAGGTCGCAGGAATGGGTGACGCAATGGTGACATGGTTTGAAACCGGGGCTTGCCTGCACTCGAGAAGCAACAGCCGCGCCGGGGGGCCTCCGGCCATCGCGGATATATGGTTGGCCGCCCTCTGCCGGAGAACGGCTATGCGGCAACATTCGCAGGAGAACGCAAGATCTGCACATCTGCCACGGACAACATCATTGAGGTCAGCACCCATCCATCCGGCGTCGGTTTTGAGCGCGGCATTCTAGCGGTGACTCACAGCATCCGGAAATGCTATGCCCTTATTCCTGAGCTGCACAGAATTCTCCACGGCAAGCTGATTCCCTTCTGCACGATTGTTCAGTCGGTACCCAAAAACGCACCGAAAGCAGAAATTGCAGATGCGCTCTTGACTGCAGATACGGCAGGAAGCATTTTTAAGAACAGATAACCCCCAGACTGCTCTCCTTGTTTTTCTGCAGGAAGACGATCGATAATCATCGAACACACAATATCGCTGGGTGCCTATTGCGAAAAAACCGCTCCGCGCGGTACTGCGGCTTTTCCCTGCGCAGCTAATCAAGGTTATATTCAACAATTTGTGGCTGGGCAAATTTATTCCATATTGGCATCATAACGTTGAATGGTTTTTCCTTCTGAATAGACACATGTGTGGTTCTTTTCAAGCTGCGGGTTGGACAGCGCAATTTACTTCCATAAGCAGCTCAATGTTCTCTCTGGTATGACACCGCGGGAATACCGTGCCAATCACTCCACGCAAGTATGCGGTCCTTTGATAGGGCCGGCAGTATGACAACAGTTCATACAGTCCCTTCATCGTGTTTTGGCCGCCTTTTTACTTGGTTGTACCATGGGGCCCCGTATAAACTTTATTTTTATCCTCTTTAACCGCTCTCAATAGTATCCATCTCACAGCAAAGGAAGCCTGCCCCTTTCGGGACAGGCTTCCTCCTTCTCACAGAGCCTCCAGTTTCTGCGCATACGCCTCCCGGTTGATTTGTCGGCTCTTAAAAACTTGGAACCCCAATTTCCCCATCACGCCGGATAGGCCAGACAGGCAGCAGAAACAACCGCGCTTACGTTTCTCATCAGCCGGAATGCCCTGTACCTGCGGTAAAGACCGCTGCCGGGACGCCTCTGCCTCATGAACGCCGGGGCTGTCTCTTTCGCCTTTGTCACACTGCCGGATGGGACATCCCCCGCAGCTCCAATTTGTCAGTGGGCCGTTTTTCATAGCCGCAGACAAGGACCGCCGAAAATTAAAGATTTTCGGCGGTCCTTGGTGCGCCCAGCTGCATTCGAGGCAATGGTCTGCAAAGTTGGAGTTCTCAGTCCGTCAAAGAGAAACTCATTGGAGCACAAGGGGTTCCGTGGAGTTGCACAAATTTCGGCACATTGAGGAGAAGTACCCGGAACCGTTGCACCGCAACAGCTCCGGGTTATTTACAAATAGGTGTGAAACAGTCGTCCAGGCAATTTTTTTCAATCTCGACTCATTTATGCCCATGGAATCCAGTATTTCAAGTGCCGCAAAATGCATCACACATCACATGAAGAATAAAACGATCTTTTCACTGAAATTGGAATGCATCCGCTGTTACTCCACCTTTAGCATCCGGTACCCTACTCCAATGTGCGTCTGAATATATTGCGGAGAATCCGGATCCCGTTCTAACTTCTTGCGCAGGGTGGCCATATAGACCCGGAGAGATGCCACATCGTTTTCCCAACTCCTGCCCCAGATCTGCTGGGCGATGAAGGTGTGCGTCAACACTTTGCCCACATTCTTGCACAGCAGGCATAGCAGCTTGTACTCACTGGGCGTCAGATGCAGTTCCTCTTCGCCCAGAAACGCGCACCCCGCAGCATAATCCACCTTCAGCCTGCCGTTGGTGAATACAGCGCCTTCGTTCACCACTCCGGCCTGCAGGGTAGCCAGCCTGCGCTGGGTTACCCGCAGACGGGCCAACAGTTCCTCCACGGAGAACGGCTTGGTCAGATAGTCATCTGCCCCGGCATCCAGCGCCTCAATCTTATCCGTGTCCTCGCTGCGGGCGCTAATCACAATGATCGGCAGATTCGACCAGGTGCGGACACGGTGAATCACCTCTACGCCATCCAGATCCGGCAGACCCAAATCCAACAGCATGATGTCCGGATTGTGCGAACTGGCTTCCAGAATAGCGGATTCCCCGTTGGCCGCAGAGAGAAAACGGTAATCGTGCGCCCGCAGAGTCGTTGTGATCAGACTGCGGACAGGCGCATCGTCCTCCACGACCAAAATCAAGGGTTTATTCATGCAATTCAACCTCCTCAATTGGTATGGTAAACGTAAAAACTGTCCCATGGGGCGCGTGGTCAGCCACCGTGATCTCCCCGCCATGGGCCGTAATGATAGACTTGCACAGCGCCAGCCCCAGCCCCATGCTGCGACGGCTGTCGGCAATCCGGTTCGAGGCGCTGTAGAACATGTCAAAAACGCGGGGTTTTGCCGAGTCAGGAATGCCCGGGCCGTTGTCAGCAACCGACAGTGCGGCGAACCGCCCCTGCCGCTCCCAGCTAATCTCAATGTCAGAGCCAGGCGGCGTGTACTTGATCGCATTGTCCACGATATTGATGATGACCTGCACGATCAAATGCGCGTCCATCTGCGCCAGCAGGTACTCGTCGCCGCTCTGGATATGCAGATGGTGCTCCGCGCTTCTGCGGTTGATGTGCCGCAGCGCCTCAGCCACCACTTCACCTATCAGCTCTGTGGACAGGTGCAGATTCATCTGCCCTCCCTCCAGGCGGCTGACGGATAATAGATTCTCTACCAGATTGATGAGCCACATGGCGTCGTCATAAATATCCACATACATCTGATGCTTGGTCTTTGCGTCAAACATATCTCCGTTGGAGAGAAGGTTGCTGGCATTTCCGGAGATGGAGGTGAGCGGTGTGCGCAGGTCGTGGGAAATCGAGCGGAGTAGATTGGCCCGCAGCTGCTCGTTCTTGGCCAGGACCGCAGCCGCCTCTTTCTCCTCCAGGTTTTTCTGGTTTTCCATAGCGAGGGCGCACTCCCCCAGGATCGAGAGGAGCAGTCCGCCTTCAAAGGAATCCATCTCCTCGCCAGAGGCCGCGACGCCTATGACCCCATATACCTGTTCTGCGGTCCGGACGGCCAGATATGTGCAGCACGCATCCGAAAACGTCTCCGTCCCGGCGCCCGCCCGCTTGTTGTTGGTCAGAACCCACTGGGCCGCCTGATGCTCCGATGCGGCGGAGTATTTGCTTTCGGAAAACGCATCATCAACCGGAAAGATCTTCGGCGCGTCCAGCTGTCCCTGATCTGACCGATAGGTGACAATATCGCGCTGAAAAATCTTCAGCAGCTGCCGTGCGGTGACAGAAAGGATCTCGTCCTGGGTTCCGGCCTTCTGCAATTCCTGATTCGTTTCAAACAAAAGCTTGGTCCGCCATGCCAGCTGGGCTGAGTGCTTCGCCAGAGATTTCAGCTTGGCGGCCAGAGAGCCTGTAAGAAGGGATGCCAGAAACATGACCAAAAATGTGACCATATAGTCGCTGGCGTAGATATGCAGTGAAAATCTTGGCTCCGTAAAAAAGAAGTTAAACGCCAAGACGCCCACAACCGAGTTCAGAAAGCTGCAAACCGCGCTCTTTGTGAAGATAGAGGTCAGCATCACCCCCAGGATATAGACTGTGATGATATTGGCCTCGCTCAAGCCCAGATAATAGAAAATAAGGCCCACCAGCGTAGACAGCACCAGGAGCAGAGTGCTTTTCAGCAAATCCAGGAGGGGGACCGCGGGTGCATACAGCTCTTTTTTGTAATGGGAGGCAAACCGCCTTGCTGTTCCAGTGTCAGGAATGATGTGGATGTCCAGTTCCGGTGTGAGCTCAACCAGCCGTTCCGTCAGCGAGGGCTTCCAAAACAGGATGCGGTTGGAAGTCTCTCCACGGCCCAGCACAATCTTGGTCACGCCGGACAGCCTGGAAAATTCGGCGATCTGGTAGGCCACGTCATCGCCATATACCGTCTCGACGGATGCACCCAGTTGTTGAGCCAAACGCAGATTGGCCCTCAGACGGTTCCGATCCGGCTGCGGTATGGACTGAAAATTTTTTGTCTCAACAAACAGCGCCGTAAAGCCGCAGCGGAACGCGTCGGCCATCCGGGCAGCCGTTCGGATGACACGTTCATTGGAAGGTGCTGCGGAAAGGCAGACCAGGACATGCTCCCGGGTCCGGTACCTCTCTCCGCCCCGGCTCTTTTGTGTATCCAGAGCCGTCCGGTCCGCGCAGCGGCGAAGGGCAAGCTCCCGAAGCGCGCTCAATTTGGGCTGTGAATATTCAGACAGCAGATCCGTCCGGTCCTGCCGGATCAGGCGTTCCCGCAGGTCTTCCGGTTCACAGTCCACGAATTCCACGCGCGCGGCCTGATCGAACACCCTGTCCGGAATCCGCTCCTCGGCCGGAGCGCCCAAAATTTCGGAAACGGTGTCCTGAATACTCTCAATGTGCTGTACATCCAGCGTCGTATAGATATCAATCCCTGCCTGCAGCAGTTCTTCAATATCCTGGCAGCGTTTTCTGTGGCGGGAGCCGCCCGCGTTTTCATGAGAGAGCTCGTCGATCAAGAGAAGCCTTGGGCCGCGCTTCAGACAGGTATCCACGTCAAGCTCATAAACGGTCTTCCCCGCCTCCGAAAACGCTTTGAGCGGCAGCGTCTCAAAGCCATCCGCCAAGATCTGCGTCTGCGGCCATTGGCTGCAGGAGAGCAGGCCGACGGCAACATCCTCTCCAGCCCGCACGGCGCGGCCGGCAGCCTCCAGCATCCGGTAGGTCTTTCCCGTGCCGGAGAAATAACCGGCAAAAATCGTAAGGGATCCTTTCCGCCTCCGCTCTCCCCGTCCGACCTGCGCAGAAGTCTCCATATTACCGCCTCCCTTCAAACGGCTCTATTATAGCACGTTTCTACGGTTTCTGTTCACAAATTCTCTGAACAAATTCCGCAGCCAGGGAAGCAGATGTATTCTGTTTCAGCAATATCCTTTGCCGCCGCACGCTTGTGTCGATAGATGACAAGGTCGTGCAATCCTCCACCGCCCGGAAAGAAACCGGCGAAAACAGAAAGTCTCTGCTTTCAAACGCCGCTCCGCCCCCTGTCTCACCGGAGAGAATTGCAACGTCCACATTGCCTGTGCTGAGACATCCCAAAACCTCCGCTTCTCTTCCGAAGGACAGCTCACACCACAAGTCCGGGTGCTGCTCCTTAAGCGCCGACACAGTTTTAAAAACAGGCTGCATCACACAGGGGTCCGATGCCGCGATCTTCAAGCACTCGGCATGCTGCCGCCCCTCCTGCTCTGCCCGCGCCGCATTCAGAAACCTGTCAACCCTTCCCATCATCCAGAAACCGACCAGCGCAAACACGAGAAGGCCGCCAAGCAAAATCATATACTCCATCCCAACCTGTCCTTTCCATGCCTGGAGCCGCAGCCGCTAGATGTGGAAGCATTTTTGAACGTTCTGGTTTGTTCCCAAAACCAGCATGGTGCTGTTGGCCGGGAGACAGGTCTCCGGCGTAATGACCGTCATGGCGAAGTGTCCGTTCTGCTTGATGGCCAGTATGCTCACATGATGCCGTTTCCTGACATCCAACTGGCCGATGGTCTTGCCGACCCAGTTATCCGGAACCTGAATCTCAAAGATGGCATGATCGTCCCCCAGCGCGATATAGTCCGAAATATTATCCGAGCTGTATCGGATGGCGGTCCAGACCGCGATCTGCCGCTCTGGGTAGACGACCTCGTCCGCCCCGTTTCGCAGCAGGAATTTGGCCTGAATGTCCCGTGCGGCCCGGGCCACCACCTTTTTCGCCCCCGCCTCCTTCAGCAGGGAAGCCGTCTCCAGAGAACTCTGGAAATTATCGCCGATAGCGACGATACATACATCAAAGTTCCGCACCCCCAAAGAGGCCAAAAATTCCTCGTTTGTGCTGTCTCCGATCTGGGCGCTGGTCACATAGGGCAAAATCCGGTTGACTTTTTCCTCGTCCTGATCCACCGCCATCACCTGATGGTTCAATTCGTGGAGCTTCATGGCCACATGGCGGCCGAAGCGGCCTAAACCGATCAGCAAAATTGTCTTCATGTATTTCATCCTCTTTATTTACAGATTCACCCTACCGTAATCCGCTCCTGCGGCAGTCGGGCGCTGGAATTCTGGGTGCTGGAAAGGGCAGCGAATATCAGCGTCAGCCCCCCTACCCGTCCAAAGAACATCAGGCCGATCAAAATCAGGCGTGAGACCGTATGCAGCTGCGGCGTCAGTCCCAAGGACAGGCCCACAGTTCCGATGGCCGAAGCCGTTTCAAACAGGCTGTCCAGAATAGGCTGCCCCTCCATTCGGCTGATTACCAGTCCTCCGGCCAGAAACAGCCCCAGATACATCGCAAAAATTGTCGCCGCTTGGGAGATGGTCTCTTTGGAGATCCGGCGGTTAAAGAAATGCGGATACTCATTGCGCCGAAAAACCGCCAGCGCGTTCGCCAGAAGAACCGCCAGCGTTGTCGTTTTCATGCCGCCCGCAGTGGAGCCTGGCGAACCACCTATGAGCATCAGCATGGTGATAATCGTCTGCCCGCTTTCGCTCATAGCGGTCAAATCCGCCGTATTAAAACCCGCAGTTCGGGGCGTGACCGCCTGGAAAAAGGATAAGAGGAGTCGCTTCCCCACAGGCTCCCGCGCAAACTCGAACAGGAAGAAATAGATGCCGGGAAGCAGAATCAGACTGCCGGTGACCACCAGAATCACCTTGCTCTGCATCCGGTATCTGGTTATGTGCAGGCGGTTCGTACGGATGTCATCCCAAGTCAAGAATCCAATGCCGCCGATGATAATCAGCAGCGGGATCGCAATGGAGACCACCGGGTTGTCCGCGTAATCCACAAGAGACGAAAAGGGCTCCTTGATCCCCATCAAGTCGAATCCCGCATTGCAAAAGGCGGAAATAGAGTGAAACAGGGCATACCAAAGTCCCTTTATCAAGCCGAATTCCTGCCAGAAAACGGGGAACAGCGCGGCAGCCCCCAACAGCTCTACCACCAAGGCAGTTTTCAGGATAAAACCTGTCAGGCGCACGACCCCGCCCACATTCGGCGCAGCGATGGCCTCCTGCATCGTGCTGCGCTGCATCAGGCCGATCCGGCGCCCGGAGAGGATACCGAAAGCACCGGCCACGGTTACCACCCCAAGGCCCCCGATCTGGATAAGCAATACGATGATGAACTGTCCGAAATTCGACCAGTAAGTAGCAGTGTCGTGAACAACCAGACCTGTCACGCATACCGCCGACGTGGCAGTAAACAGAGCATCCGAAAACGGCGTGACAACACCTTCTTTTGTGGCAACCGGAAGCATCAGCAGGAAGCTCCCCAGCAGAATCACCAAGAGAAATCCGAATATGATGATCCGAAACGGAGACGACCAGCTTTTATGAAAAGGCCGCTGCGTAAGCCCCACCCCTTAATATGTCTTTATGGAGTCTTAATCACATTATCCACTTTTCGTCTTAAAGGGGCATTAATTTTTAAGGGCTCGTATTAAAATTGTATTAAGGTCCTCTTCACAGGTACCCAAACGCCAAGGCCAGCGGCAGTACAAGAACGGTGGAGCAAATACATACTGCCGACAGCGTCACCAGAGGCATCCCAATAAAAATCAATAGAAATCCAAGGATCTTGTGTTGAAGCAGGAAATGCTCCACGAGCCCATCACACATGCGCTCAAAATGCAGGAGCCTCGTTTTCCAGGTCATCATAATCATCCCTTCCTTTGGCCTTATCATACTGCTTTTCAGCTTAAATCGGGAAAAAGAAAGCGTTTCCCGTATTAAGGAATCATAAGAGGCTGAAAGGCGAACCGGATGTACCGGTCCGCCTTTCAGCCTTATTTCAGAATCTCTCGGTCATTGGTTGAGCGGGAACAGGACTTTCATCAGCACCTGCTCTGCCGCCTCGGAATGGTCTACACCGAAATAGATGCGGTGTCCTTCCTTGTCCAGCAGCTCAAATTGTCCGTCCTTACAGAAAAAGCGAATGTTCTCTTCCTCCAGAACACGATAGAGTGCTAAATGCCACTCGATCCAGTTTGGAACAGCTCCCTGGAGCATTGCATCTCTGAGCCATTCGAATTCCGGCAGAAATAGCCGCTTTCCCAAAAACATCCGCCACAGTTCGCATTTCTGCTGAAGCGTCAGTCCGGAAAGCCATCCGACCGGGTCCGCGCTCTCCTCTTCTTCAAGTGAGACATAGCAATAGGAGAGTGTCCGGTCAATTCTTGCCAGCCGCTGCTGTTCCAGAAAATCGGCGTACTCCCACTCCAGGGCCACGGCAGCAGACTTTTTCTCCACCGCGTCCAGCAAACGGAACATACAGTCCGCCGCCAGAGGATCCGGGAACTTCACGCAGAAGTACAGGTCTCTCAATTCCGCACATGGAATCCCGGAGACGTTCTTCTGCTGGATAGTGGGGGCTGTCCCCTCCTTTGTGAAGGACAGCTCGACCAGCTCATCCTGGCTTCCCATTCCAAATACCTGCACAGGCCATGCCTGATTGATCGCATAGATCAGCGGGCCGAAAATCTGTGCAAACTCCGCAACCGGGAACGTCAGCACCTCATAGCCGAACTGCAGGTACGGCTCCTCACTTTTGCAAAAGATTCTGGGACTCTGGCCGATCCAGTCCTTTATGGACTCCGCCAGGCAAATCATCAGCCACGCCGGGGTCTCGTTCGTAACAGTGACCTGCGGCTCATACCGCTTTTCCAGCGTTTTCTCAAAATGAAACTGCATACCAGTGTCCTCTGCCCAAGAAGGCATCCGGGGCCCGTGATTACTTGGAGATCTCGCCCACCAGGCCCATGGCCAGGGCGATGTCCAGATTCACGCCCAGCACGTTGACGGTCTCCTCTCCGAACACGCCCAGGGTCTTGCCCTTGGTGTTGTCGGCGATGATCTGGCGCACCTCATCCTCACTGAGGCCGGAAGCCTCCACAATGCGGGGAATCTGCACCTCCGCAGAGGCGGGAGAGATGTGGGGATCCAAGCCGGAGCCGGAGGCAGTCATCAGGTCAGTGGGGATATCCTCCCGGCTGACACCGGGATTCTTCTCCAGGAATTCCTCGATGTCCGCCTCCACCCGCTCCGTCAGGGCGGGGTTGGAGGGGGCGTAGTTGTTGGAGCCGGAGCTCAGGCCGGCGAATTCAGAACCGTCGTTGTAGTACTGCTCCACCTGGCCGTCGCCGTCGGTGTCCTCTTCATAGTAAGTATTGTAATTGTACGCGGAGGGACGGCACCACATAAAGTAATCCTCGGTGAAGTCCTGACCCACATTCTTGGCACCCACGGCAACGCCGTCCGCCGTCACCAGAGAGCCCTTGGCCTGGCTGGGGAAAATCACAGCGGAGAGGCCGCTGAGCAGCACCGGAAACACCAGGCCGCACAGCACCAGCAATACCACGGTGACCAGAACGGCCTGCCGGATATTGTGGCCGATGCCATGTTTCTTCTCGTTCATCATTCAGGTTCCTCCTTACATACCAAAGCCGAGGGCAGCCAGCACCGGGGCGATGATCAGGTCGATGATCTTGATGCCCACGAAGGGGGCGATGATGCCGCCCAGGCCGTAGATCATCATGTTCCGGCCCAGCATCTTCCCGGAGGACATGGGACGGTACTTGACGCCCTTCATGGCCAGGGGGATCAGGCAGGGGATGATAATGGCGTTGAAGATCAGCGCGGACAGGATGGCGCTGTAAGAGGTCGCCAGCCCCATGATGTTCAGCACGTTCAGCTCAGGAACAGCCAGCTTGAACATGGCCGGGATGATGGCGAAGTACTTGGCCACGTCGTTCGCGATGGAGAAGGTGGTCAGGGAGCCGCGGGTGATCAGCAGTTGCTTGCCGATCTCCACCACTTCCAGGATCTTGGTGGGGTCGGAATCCAGGTCCACCATGTTGGCCGCTTCCTTGGCGGCAGTGGTGCCGGAGTTCATGGCCAGGCCCACGTTGGCCTGTGCCAGGGCGGGGGCGTCGTTGGTTCCGTCGCCGGTCATGGCGACGATCTTGCCCTCGGCCTGCTCCTTCTTGATCAGGGCGATCTTGTCCTCAGGCTTGCACTCTGCCACAAAGCCGTCCACGCCGGCTTCCTTGGCGATGGTGGCCGCGGTCAGGGGGTTGTCGCCGGTGCACATGATGGTCTTGATGCCGATGGCCCGCAGGCGCTCGAACCGCTCCACCATGCCGGGCTTCACCGTATCCTTCAGGTAGATGACGCCCAGGACCTTGTTGTTCTCGCACACCACCAGAGGCGTGCCGCCCAGGGAGGAGACCTCCTCCACATGGGTGCGGAGATCCGCGGGGACCTTGCCGCCGTTTTCCTTCACATACTGCTCAATGGCGTCGCTGGCGCCCTTGCGCACCTTGGTGCCGTCAGGCAGGTCCACGCCGCTCATGCGGGTCTGGGCCGTGAACTCCAGGAAGCTGGAACCCGCGGGCTCCACGCTGTTATCGCCGAGGCGGCGGGCCAGCTCCAGAGTGGACTTGCCCTCCGGGGTGTCATCGTGGAGACTGGTGAGGGCCGCGCAGCGGATCAGATCGCTGCGGCTGGCGCCCTCCACCGGGAAGAAGTCGGCGGCCAAGCGGTTGCCGAAGGTGATGGTGCCGGTCTTATCCAGGATCATGGTATCCACGTCGCCGCAGGCCTCCACCGCCTTGCCGCTCATGGCAATGACGTTGAAGCGGGTGACACGGTCCATGCCCGCGATACCGATGGCGGACAGCAGGCCGCCGATGGTGGTGGGGATCAGGCAGACCAGCAGGGCGATCAGGGTGGAGACGGGGATCTGCACGCCGCTGTATACGGCGAAGGGATACATGGTCACCACCACGATCAGGAAGATGATGGTCAGGGACACCAGCAGGGTGTTCAGCGCGATCTCATTGGGGGTCTTTTTGCGGCTGGCTCCCTCCACCAGGGCGATCATCCGGTCCAGGAAGCTGTTGCCCGGCTCGGAGGTGATGCGGATCTTCAGCCAGTCGGACACCAGCGTGGTGCCGCCGGTGACGGAGCAGAAGTCGCCGCCGCTCTCGCGGACCACGGGGGCGGACTCGCCGGTGATGGCGGACTCATCCACGGAGGCGATGCCCTCAATGACCTCGCCGTCGCCGGGGATGACCTCGCCAGCCACCACCAGAACGATGTCGCCCTTTTTCAGCTCACTGGAACGGACGATGGTCTCGCTGCCGTCCTCATGGAGCAGGTGGGCTTCCGTGTCCTTCTGTGTCTTTTTCAGGCTGGCGGCCTGGGCCTTGCCCCGGCCTTCCGCCACAGCCTCGGCGAAGTTGGCGAACAGCACCGTGATGAACAGGATCACGCATACGATGATGTCGTAGATCCGCAGGGAGCCTGCGTCCACGTCCCCGAACAGGCCGGGGAAGAAGGAGAGCAGCAGGGTGATGAAGCAGCCGATCTCCACCACAAACATCACGGGGTTACGCATCATATAGCGGGGATTGAGCTTGACGAACGCGCCCTTCACCGCCCCCCGGAGGATCTCCGGGGTGATAAATTTCTTATTTTGTTTCTTACTCATATGAAAACGCCCTCCTTAGGCCCACAGGGTCAGATGCTCTGCGATGGGGCCAAGCGCCAGCGCGGGGAAGAAGGTCAGCGCTGCGAAGATGTAGACTACGAACACCAAGATCACAGCGAAGGACAGGGTGTCCGTGCGCAGGGTGCCCACGGTCTCGTTGACAAACCGCTTGCGCATCAGGGAACCGGCGATGGCCAGCTGGATCACGATGGACAGGTACCGGCCGAAGAACATGGCCAGGCCTGCGGTGATGTTCCAGAAGTAGCTGTTGTCTGCCAGGCCCTCAAAGCCGGAGCCGTTGTTGGCCGCGGAAGAGGCGTACTCATACAGCACCTGGCTCAGGCCGTGGAAGCCCGGGTTGGTGATTCCCTCCAGGCCGCCGGAGGTGGAGACCGCCAGCGCGGAGAAGAACAGGATCAGGAAGGGATGGATGATGATGCACAGCGCGGTGAGCTTCATCTCCCGGCCCTCGATCTTCTTGCCCAGGTATTCGGGCGTACGGCCAATCATCAGGCCACAGATGAACACTGCCAGGATGGCGTACATAATCATGTTCATCAGGCCGACGCCCTTGCCGCCGAAGACCACGTTCAGCATCATGTGCAGCAAGGGGATCATGCCGCCCAGAGGCGTCAGGGTATCGTGCATGTTGTTGACGGTGCCGGTGGTGAAAGAGGTCGTGGTGGTGGTGAACATGGCCGACTGGGCGATGCCGAACCGGACCTCCTTGCCCTCCATGCTGCCCATGGACTGATCCAGGCCGATCTTTGCCAGAGCCGGGTTGCCCTGGAGCTCCGACCAGTAGCACACGCCCAGGCCGACCAGGAAGATGATACCCATGGCCAGGAAGATCGTGCGGCCCTCCCAGCCGTAGATGGACGCCGTCAGGCTGTGGTCCTTCAGGCGGGGGCCCTGCTCAGCTCCGCCCGCAGACAGCTGGCCGGCGGATTCGCTGCCGGCCAGCGCCTTGTCGCCGGCGGCATCCTTCTTCTTGCGGCCGCGCACCATCTTGCCGAAGGTGATGACGCAGGCGCCGGGGAAGAGCATCATGGAGTACAGCTCGATCATGTCAGAGATGATCGTGGGGTTCTCCAGCGGGGTGGTGGAGTTTGCGCCCAGGAAGCCGCCGCCGTTGGTGCCCAGGTGCTTGATGATCTCAAGTGCGGCGATGGGACCCATGGCGATGGTCTGGAAGGTGCCCTCCAGCGTATTCACCACGATGTTGGCGTCGAAGTTCTGGGGCACGCCCTGCCACACCAGCAGCAGGCCGCCCACGATGGAGAACGGCAGCAGCAGGCGGGTGGTGATGCGGGTCAGGTCGGCGAAGAAGTTGCCCACGTCGTCCTTGGTCTTGCCGGTCAGCCCGCGGATGAACGCGATGCAGGCAGCGTAGCCACTGGCGGCAGAGACGAACATCATGAAGATGATGACCAGCATCTGGCTTAAGTAGCTCAGTCCGGACTCACCGGAGTAATGCTGCAGGTTCGTGTTGGTCATGAAGCTGATGATGGTGTTGAACGCCAGGGTCGGCTCCATGTTGCCGATGCTGTTGGGGTTGAAGATCCCGACGCTCTGAATGCGCAGGATCAGGTAGCCGATGGCTACCATGACGGCGTTGGTTCCCACCAGAGCCAGAGCGTACTGTCTCCAGTTCATACCCTGATGGGGATTCACGCCGCCGATTTTGTAAATGACGCCGTCCAGACGGTCAAAGACCGGGTCGGCCAGTGTGTGGTTCCATGTGGCGATATGATACATATACCGTCCAACCGGAATGACAATGATCAGAAAGATGATGATTGTCAGCGCCAGCTGCAACATATCGTATTCCTCCTATTTTCTGCGGTATCAGGCATCTCAGAAACGCTCCGGATGCACCAGCGCGTAAACGAGATAAGCGCCCAGCAGCAGAACGATAATTCCAAGTGCAATCATGGTTATGATCTCCTTTCTGCGCTTACGACTCCGGGTCGTCCAGCTGTTTCTGACACCAGCGGATCAGCAGCCATACCAGGCCGAAGCTGACCGCCAGGGTGCCTACCATCAATACATCCATCATCTTGAAAACTCCTTTCTTCTTTGGAGCTGCCCGCAGGCTGCACACATCATCGTCTCCGGAAGAGTCCGCCACGCGGCGATCCCAATGGCAGCAGCGGCGGCCACTTGAATCAGCAGATACTCCTTCATAAGATTCTCCTTTCGCTCCGGGTAGCAGGCACAGATGCCCCCTATTCTCCCGTTCGCGTTTTCTAGAATAGCGCAGCGCGTTATAAAAGGGGATTAAGAAATTTCTGGCGGTATTAACAAAACATTAATGAAAAACCGCCGTCCTGGACGTTCATTTCACGCCGTCTGTCCGAACTGCGGGCAGGGTGAACCGGAAGGTTGTCCCCGATGGCGCGTGGTCGGAGACGGTGATCGTCCCCCCGTGGGCATTGACGATAGACTGGCAGAGATGCAGTCCCAGCCCCAGTCCCCGCTTGCTGTCAGGCTTTCCCTGCTCCGCGGTATAAAACAGATCGAACAGGTGCTTTTTCGCCTCATCCGGGATCCCGGGGCCATCATCAGAGACGCTGATCTCCACCCAGTCCTTCCTGCGGGTCCCGCTCAGAATGATATGGGAGTCCTTGGGCGTATATTGGATCGCATTGTTCATCATGTTGATGATGACCCTCTGAATCATCCCCGCGTTCATGGACGCCATGAGCGTCTGGTCCTCCAGATCAACTGAGATGTGGTGGTCCCTTGCCCGCCGGTCCAACTGCCGGACAGCACTTTGAAACAGATCCTCCAGCAGTTCGGGAGCGGTTTTCAGCTTGGTCCTGTCAGTTTCCAGCTGTGTGGCTGCCAGCAGATTTTCCGTCATGTTGATGAGCCAGTTCGTGTCATCGTCAATCGCGGTATACAGCTGCTCGCGCACTTCCGGCTTGAGCGTCTGATCCTTCCCCATCAGGATGCCCACACTGCCGTTGATATTGGTGAGCGGTGTGCGCAGATCGTGTGAGACCGCCCGGAGCAGATTGGCCTGGAGGCTCTCCCGCTGGGTCTGGAGCGCGATCTGGTTCCGCTCCTCCTCCAGACGAATACGCTCCTGGCTGAGGCCGCACTCTCCCAGGAGTGCCACCATCAGGTTTTTTTCAAAAGCGTCCGGGACCACATAACCAGCAATGGGAACTCCTACGATCCCCATCACGCCGCGGGTGCCCCGCACGGAAAGAAACAGCCATTTTGAGTCCGGAAGCGTATTCGTGGTGGCGCCGGCGTGCTTGTTGTTTTTCTGCACCCATTTGGCGACGCCGATCTCTTCCGTGCTCAGCTTTTCCAGAAGCGTGTGTTCGTCCGCCGGCTCGATCCGGAAGTCCAGCTCCTTGTCGGCGTCGTTCAGGGCATAAATGACCGGCCGGTCAAACATGCGGCTGAGCTGCTCCGCCGTCAGGCGCAGACAGTCCCACTCCGTCCGGATGGTCTGCAGCTTTTGGCTGCTTCCCAGCAGCAGCTCCGTATAGTAGCTCTTTTCCGCCGCCATGCGGGCCTGCTCCTTCACGCGGCTGGCCAGAGAGCTGGCGATGATGCTGGATGAGAGCATAATCAGGAACGTGACGGGATAGCTGGGCCCGTCAGCCTGGAGGGTGAAGCGCGGCTCGGTAAAAAAGAAGTTGAACGCCAGCACGCTCAGCAGGGAGTTGGCTGCTCCATACAGATGCCCGCTGGTGCTGACTGCTGTCACCAATACGCCCAGAATGTAGATCGTGATGATGTTGGATTCGCTGAAGCCCGCCCAATCAAAGGCAAACCCCACCGCTGTGGAGATCGCCAGGCACAGCAGCGTGACCACGGCGTCTCTCCAGGAAAAGCGGACTCTGGACTTCCGGAGCTTTCCAAGGGGCTTTTTATAGAGCGGCTGGCGGTCCGGAATGATATACACATCCAGGTCCGTCCGCTCGATCAACCGGTCGGCCAGACTTTTCTGCCCGATCCAGGGGTGCTGCCGGTGATTCACGCGCCCCATGACGATTTTCGTGATACCGCTGACCCGGGCGTACTCCGCGATCTGTTCCGCCGGGTCCGCGCCATAGACGGTGGCGATCTGTGCGCCCAGCTGTTCCGCCAGGCGCAGGTTGCTCCGCAGGCGTTTGATATTCTCTCCGGACAGCTCCTTGGTCTCCGGTGTCTGGACAAAGAGCGCCGTGAAGCCGCTGTGGAACGCCTCGGCCATCCGGGCGGCCGTGCGGATCACCTTGGCGTTGGAGGGGGCTGAGGACAGGCAGATCAGAATATGGTCTCCCGCCCGCGCGGCCTTCCCCTTTTTCTCCTGGACCGCCGTGCGGTTGAGCTGGTCCGCTGTCCGGCGCATGGCGATCTCCCGCAGGGCCGTCAGATTCTCGGCGGTAAAAAAATTCTCCAGCGCCTGCTTCGCCTGGCGCTGCCGGTAAATCTTCCCCTCCTCCAGCCGCTTTTCCAGGTCAGCGGGCGCAATGTCCACCAGTTCCACCTGGTTGGCGCGGTCAAACACGTGATCCGGGATCCGTTCGTTCACCACGATCCCTGTGATGGAGGTGACAAGATCGTTCAGAGATTCCAGGTGCTGCACGTTTACTGTGGTATAGACATTGATCCCCGCCTGCAGCAGCTCCTCCACATCCTGATACCGCTTGGTGTGGCGGCAGCCCGGGGCGTTGCTGTGAGCCAGTTCATCCACCAGGATCAACTGTGGTCTGCGCGCCAGGGCTCCGTCCAGGTCAAACTCCCGCAGCCGGATCCCCCGGTAGTCCACCTCCCTGCATGAGAGGACCTCCAGCCCTTCCAGCAGCGCCAGTGTATCCGGCCTGGCGTGGGGCTCCACATAGCCGACCACCACGTCGACGCCTTCTTTCTGCGCCTGATGGGCTGCCTCCAGCATAGCGTAGGTCTTGCCCACGCCTGCCGCGTACCCGAAAAAGATCTTCAGTCTTCCGGTGCCTCCGGTCTCCGCCTCTCCGTACCGGGGGGAATAGGGAGTGCTGTTCTCTGTTTTTTCCATATATCTTCATCTCCCATGATTCTGGATCGGAATTCAACAGCCTTATCCTATCATGCAGGATACCATAATTATATAAGTATTTCGCCCACAGCATTAAGATTGGATTAAGAGGCGTGTAGGCGGCGTATATCCCAGCTTTCGCATTTCCTTTCTGGAGCCCATTCAGAAGCTCCGCCCCCACCTCACACGCAATGAAATGGAATCTTAATGCCCGCTGAGCAGAACTTAATCCCATTTTAATAAATCACAGCCCATAATATGGGCAAACCAGCGCTCGATTCAATTACGATGTGAAGATGGAGGAGACATGATCGAATTTGAAGACGTTCGCATCGCCTACAAAGATAAGCCTGTGTTGGACGGTGTTTCGCTGACAATCCATGACCGCGAATTTTTCGTTTTGATCGGTTCCAGCGGATGCGGCAAGACCACCCTGCTGAAGAGCATCAACAAGCTGCTTCCCCTGCGGGGAGGCTCGCTTTCCATCGACGGCATTCCCGTAGAACAGATCAAGGTCCAGGACCTTCCCAAAAAGGTTGGATATGTGGTACAGTCGGGCGGCCTGTTCCCCCACCTGACGGTGGAAGAAAACATCGCCCTCACCATGCAGATCGCCCGTTTTTCCAAAGAGGCCATCCGGGACCGGGTCGATAAGATGCTGAAGATGGTCAATCTGGACCCGGAAATCTACCGGGGCCAGTACCCATCCCAGCTCTCCGGCGGTCAGCAGCAGCGGGTGGGCATCGCCCGGGCTTTTGCCGCCAATCCGCCCATCGTCCTGATGGATGAACCTTTCTCCGCCCTGGATCCCATGACCCGGGCGGAGCTGCAGAACGAAATCCATGATCTGCAGACCAAGGCGCAAAAAACGGTGGTCTTCGTCACGCACGACATGGACGAAGCCATCAAGCTGGCCGACCGCATCTGCATCATTCAGGATGGAAAAGTCGCCCAGTGTGACACCCCGGAAAACATTCTAAAGCACCCTGCGAACCAGTACGTCACAGAGTTCATCGGCGCCAACCGGCTGTGGGCCAACCCGGAATATATCCGCGCAGCGGACATCATGCGCCGCCGTCCCTTCACTATTTCAAAGGGGCGCACCGTCATCCAGGCCCTGCAGATCATGAGGCACAACAGCGTGGACAGCCTGCTGGTGCTGGATAAGGGGCAGACGCTCCTGGGTGTCGTCTGGCTGGAGGAGCTGATCGGAAAGCGGGAGGCCGACCCCATAGAATACTACATATCCGATGATTACATCGCCGTGGAGGGGGAAACTTCCCTGAAAGAGATCATCGCCACCATTGATTACGATGTGTCCGGCATTATTCCCGTGATCCAGCATGACCGGAAGCTGCTCGGCTATTTGACGAAGAGCATCATTCTGGCCACCATGAGCAAGCAGTTCGTTCCGGAACATACCGCCGGAGAAAGGAGCGGAGTGATATGTCCCGCTACACTTTGATGGATTATTTCTCCATTTATGTGGAGGAGTGGGACAGTCTGCTGGAGGAGTTTCTCCGGCACCTGGCCATGACCAGCTTCTCCGTGGTGCTGGCCCTGATCATCGCCGTTCCCCTCGGCATCTTCATCACCCGGAACAAAGCGGTATCCAATGTGGTGATCGGAATCGCCAACGTGATGCAGTCCATCCCCTGTATGGCGCTGCTCGCCATGGGCATTCCCTTTCTGGGCGTGGGTGAGACGCTGGCCATTTTCATGGTATTCGTCTATGCGTTCCTTCCCATTTTGAAAAATACATATACCGGCATCTCCGGCATTTCCCCCGTTTCCATGGAAGTGGCCCGGGGCATCGGCCTGACCCGGATGCAGCAGCTGCGCCGGGTGGAGCTGCCCATGGCCATGCCGTACATCATGTCCGGCATCCGCATCGCCGCGGTGAGCTCTGTGGGCACCATGACCATCGCCGCCTTCGCCGGTGCCAACGGCCTGGGCTCCTTCATCCAGCTGGGCATGAACTCCCTGAATTACCCCATGACGATCATGGGAGCCGTGGCCGCCGCGCTGATGGCACTGACTCTGGATTTCCTCCTGGGCCGCGTGGAGCGGGCCTTCACCAGCGAGGGACTGCTGCCTCAGGACCAGATCAAAAACCTGAGCCTGTCGGTCCGGTCCCGCCGGAAGGCGATGGCCGCCGCGCTGTGCGGAGCCCTGCTGGTGGTTTCTGTGGCATCCTACGCCTCTATCATCGCATGAGTCCTCTGTGAGGCAGATTCGATATCTCAACCATATCAACACCCTATTCTGAAAAGGAGTCTATTTGTATGAAACACTTGAAACGATTCACCTGTATGGCGATGGCCGCCGCCATGGCCCTCTCTCTGGCCGCCTGCGGCGGGACCCCCTCTGATGCGGGCGGCAGCGGGTCCGAAGCTGGCAGCGGCGATCAGAAAACCATCGTAGTGGGCACCTCCAACTTCACCGAGGTCAACATTCTGGGCGAGATCTACACGGAGCTGATCGAGGCAAACACCGATTATGAGGTGGAACAGCGCTTCGGCCTATCCGGCGCGGCCATGTGCTTTGACGCCCTGGAGCAGGGCAGCATCGATATGTTTGTGGAGTATACCGGAACGGCGCTGCTGAACCTGCTGGCCCAGCCTATGGACACCGATAAGGACCGGGTGTGGCAGACCGTTCACGATCTGATGCTGGAGGATCACGGGATCCAGACCTCCAACCCCCTGGGCTATAACAACACCTATGTGATGAGCGTCAAGCCCGAGACTGCGGAGAAATATGGCCTGACCTCTCTGTCTGACCTGATTGAAAAGTCCCCGGAGCTGCGTCTCGGCTGCACGGTGGAGTTTATGGACCGCGAGGACTGCCTGCCCCTGCTGGAGAGCAAGTACGGCACCGCTTTCCAGGACGTGAAGGGCCTGGACGCCAGCCTGCGCTATACCGCCATTGAGAACGACGAGGTGGACGTGGTGGACGCCTTTGCCACGGATGCTCTGCTGTCCAAGCTGGGCCTCACTATGCTGGAGGACGATCTGAGCTTCTTCCCGCCTTACTACGCTGTGAACTTTGTGGATGCCGAGCTCCTGGAGTCCGACCCCGAACTGGCCGAGGTGCTGTCCAGACTGGACGGTGCCATCGACGAGGCGACCATGGCTGCCATGAACGCCCAAGTGGACGTGGACGGCATGAGCGCCCAGGAGGTGGCCCACCAGTTCCTGGTGGAACACGGCCTGGTGACTGAGTAAGATCAAGTTGTGGAGAAGCCCTGGCACAGATTGTGCCAGGGCTTCTCCACAGAGCGAAAAGGAGAGATGAGAAATGGAGCAAACGCATGACAGCCCCACGGCACTGGAGCTGTACAAGGGACATCCGGTGCAGGAAGCCGCTCAAATCATCCTGGGTTCCCTGCTGTTTTCCGCCTCCATGAACTGGATTATTCTGCCGCATGATATGTACAGCGGGGGATTCCTGGGAATCGCACAGCTGCTGCGAATGCTGCTGCTGCATTTCTTCCCTGCCATCCAGCAGATCGGCGACTTGGCGGGCATTCTTTATTTTCTGCTGAATATTCCCCTACTGCTGATTTCCTGGTTCCGGTTCGGGCACTTTTTCTTTGCAAAGACCGCCCTTTGCATCGTCTGTTACAGTGCCTTTTTGGCCCTAATCCCGATCCCGGCGGAAGGATTGTTTGACGAGACAATCGCGGCCTGCGTTATTGGCGGGCTGGTATGCGGCGTCGGGGCGGGCATGACGCTGACAGCGGGATGCTCCGGCGGCGGTGAGGAGATCCTCGGGTTGTTGTGCGTCCAGAAAAAGCCGGATTTCAGTGTGGGGCGAATCGCCATGATCCTGAATGTGTTCGTATACGGGATCGGCCTCCTCCTGTTTGAACAGGACGTGGTGGTTTACAGCATCATCTTCGGCTGCACCACCTACCTGACTCTGGACCGGATGCACCTGCAGAATGTAATGGTCACCATGCTGATCATCACCAAATCTGAGGCCATGGAGCAGTTGGTGTTCCGATATGCCGGCCGCGGCGTGACGAAGTGGACTGGCGTCGGAGCTTACAGCAACGAGCCGTCCGACTTGCTGCTGACAGTAGTTTCTAAGAAGGAGGCGCTCCACCTGCGGAAAATCCTGCGGGAAGAAGATCCCAATTCCTTTATTATCATGGATGAGGATGTTTCCGTGGCGGGCAATTTTCAGAAACGGTTGTGAGGATGACGGTAACAGCAGTGTGTGCCCAACAGGTTAGGCGCTTTCACCCGGCAACGGCTTTCTGCCCGGATATTCTTCCCTCACACGCAAATCACCGGATATCGGCAGTATCCTTGCTTCTCCATTTCCCAACCGGTTATCCGTAAAAAGGAAATTAGGTGCCAGTTTTCATAGTCCCTATAAAATAACAGCGGAACCTTGATCAATCCATCAAAGTTCCGCCGTTATTTTATCCAAGCCCTCTGCGGCGTGCAGTAACTGGACTCCTCCATCACTTCGCTCTGCGCCTTCTGAAGCGTCCTCTGGATATCCAGTCACCGGTCACAGGCTCCGCGCGGAGGTGCTGTTTCAGTTTTCGTATGACATTCTTGTATGCCTTTTCTGCTCCGCTGGGGCCGTTGTAGAGCTGCATCGGCGCAGGAAAGTTGATCTGCTGCACAAACGCCGTGCCTTCGGACTCCGGGCAAAAACACAAGCGGATACAATCGTCGGAAAGATGGTGAATTTCTCAATTTCTGCCATGAACAACTGCCGTATGTGTACCCAGAAGTCTTCACTCGTGAAGCAGGCATGGGTGGCAAACGCAAAATACGTCTCCGTCCCTTTTTGCTGAAGAAGATCTGATCCCGCCAAACATCCAGTGTCAGATTCGAAAGATGATTGTTCTGCTCGATCCCCAGCGGCATGGTTTCAGCATCCTGTCCCATATCTGTTTTCGTTTTGTCTTGTGATACTCACATTTAGAATTAAATCTGAAGAATCATCAAACAGAGAGTCCTCTTCTCTTCCAGGCACTCACAGCTATGGGCGCTTTTTCATATCCGAAACGGGGATGCCTGCAACATGAAGCCCAACAGCTTACAGCTCCACACCGTTTGATGGCGAGATCCTAATGAGCCAACTGCTATGCCCGCCAGGCTTTGTAGTAAGCGGGCTGTCTCCAAATATCCGCACATCCTGACAGGCTCCCCAAAGGTTGAGAAATCCTGGCGTCCCTCTGGCTGACAATAACAGTAGCCACGGGAGAACCGGTCTGGGGAAAATGGATCGGAGTATCACGCCGTCGAACACGGAGCTGTGGCTCCAAACCATCGCTCCCGGCAAGCTGGCCAAATCCTACTGGCCCGGGACCAGCAGGACATCGGTCGCTTAAAGCGACAAGCCAAGTATTGCAGGTGGGGTTGGAGATTTGATGAACAACAGAGAAAAGAAACAGCCGCAGATTTCCGTCAACCACTGCGCTTGGTACAGATCGTATGTCCTTGGGATCGGCTGGCAGCAGAACGAGGCTATCGTGACCTTCCGTCGAAACAGATTCCTGGGCAGCTAGCTGAAGTAGCGGTTCAAGCTGATCCTGAAAAGGCATGGCCTGTCGGAGTATTTGAACGTCCACTCCCTGCGGCACACCAACGCAAGCCTGCTCATTGCAAACGGCACGGACATGGCCACAGCCAACCTTCAATCACACTAGACATCTATTATACCCATGCCTTCGACAGGCAGCCAGCCAGGCGCTCCAGGAGGGGCTAGATATCTGAAGTAGGAAATTCTAGCCAGACCATGATACTTCGTCAGCCCTTTGATGCAGGGGCCGCTGCAACAAATGCGGAGAAGATCTTCTGGCTGTTCGCACCGGTGCGGAAGGAAAACTCCGGATACCACCGCACCGCCCACACAAAAGGCTTCCGGCATGTACACCGCCTCCACCAATCCATCCTCACTGCGAGCCATCTCCACAAGGCCGGGGGGCAAGCGCTTTGATTGCCTGGTGGTGGTAGCTGTTGACGCCCAGTTCTGCCCTGTCCAGAAATGCGGTCAATGGCGTCTCTGGCAGAATTGCCACAGAATGTACCGCCCGATCATAGCGCGGACGCATAACGTGCGCCACCTCCGAAGGGTCTCCGTAGGCAGGTCCTGATATAGAGGGTTCCGCCCAAACATGCATCGAAGAACTGGATGCCCCGGCAAATCCCCAGCATCGGCTTGTCCTGCTCCAGCACCTAGGCGAATAGGCGCTGCTCAAAAGTGCCCCGCTTTTCGCAGATCTCTCCGCAGGCCTGCCAGGGTTTCTCGCTGTATAGCCGTGTGGGAACATCCTGCCTGCCGGTAAAGAGAAAGCCATCACACAATGAAACAAGCCGGGAGATATCTTGGGCATTCTCTGTCAGAGGCAGGGTAATGGGAAGGAGCCCGGCCAGCTCCAGCCCCTCCAGATAGCCCGGCAGCATCCAGTAGGAGTCCCGGTCCCGGTCCCAAAGCGGCGTCACACCGATGGCCGCCTTTTTCATCACACACCTCCAAAAATTCAGAAGAGGAAAAGACGCAGGCACCTATCAGAAGCCCAGGCATCAAAGCAGAGGTTGCACATCTTAGCAATCGACAGATGATCAACTCGTTCCCCTGATTGCATTTAGTAAAGAGGAAAATTTTTCAATCTTCTGATTTTCCAGATATGCTTGAATACATTGGACTTCAATTGTTGGTATATCTATATCGCATTGATGTGAGATTTTGTCTGCGTAGTAGTGATGATCTTTTGCAGTCCGTCTTATATCCATAAAATCAACATGGTATTGATTGAATAAGAATTCTGCTACGATCGGATTAGAAAATACCTCTTTTTCCGGGGGAAGATCGGTGGGATATGCAAAGATAAATTCAGCTGCATTTGCTGTACTTTGTTCATCTCTGATTCCAATGGCTTTGATGCCTTTGTGTTCGCGCGTATACCTAACCGCGTTTAATACATCTCCCTTATCGCCTACAGCAGCAACGGATACAGCCCGCGACAATTCGGGTGAAAATTTCCGTATAATTTCTCGTAATAGCTTTTTTGAAAACTCATCTTCTACATAGACCAAAATGGTTTTCTGATGTCCGTTTGTTAAATCCGCAATAACCTCCGCTATAGTGGGATTATCTTCCACTGTCGTGCCGGATGAAGTTCGCTCTGTTTTCTTTCGTGCTTCTATAGGCATCACATCGATGATTGTCGGTGAATGGGTGGTGACAATAATTTGATGGCGCTTACGCTTACAGACTTGCAAAAAGTACACCGCAAGATTGTGCTGTGCATCTTGATGTAAAGCAGTTTCAGGTTCTTCGATTACAATCAGACTTTTTTCCGGGGCACTTTCAATGGAATCGATCATCCGAATAAGTCGAGCCTCGCCACATCCCATATGGTTTTCCGAGTAGTTCGCCCCGTATTTGGAGGCAAATCCCATTTCTGCCTCTTTCGATTGGTTTATAATTTTAGCCACTTCGACGGAATTGTAGGGACAATCAAGTATGTTTGCGGAAATATCTAAACTTTCTTTGCTGAATGTTCTCCTATCTCCAATCCATGTCTTGGGATCTAAATAAATTCGATCGCCCATTTCGTGATGCGGAACGAAAAAGCCCATTCCAAAATAAATACATTTCCTGTCAGGACGATGTTTATAACCGCCCCAGTCAGAATGGATTTTTCTGATGATATTTTCTCGTGCATGACAAGAAGCCTCTGGAGTGGTCATAAACAATGACATTTGCTCAAATCCTCGTGATTCCGGTGAAATGGCATATGAATATTTCAAGTAGGCATCTGCAGTATACGGATTAGGGTCCAAATTGGATTTAATAAAAAAATTTCCTAAATTGTAGTAATTTTTCATATTATGATGTGCTTCCTCTTGCAACTTGTAGCGATAACAGCATAGCGCCAGTTGGGCCAAGGTACTCTTCCCCGATCCATTCTTTCCAATAATAACTGTGATTGGAAATTCCATGCTCATTGATGCGGACATACCTCTGATTCCATTCACATCTAATGTAAGAAGGACATTCCCAAAATTCGCAAATCGGTTTTGAGGTAGATACATTTTTTTCAGGTCATGCACTAATTGCTCTGTTGCTTTCATGGCCAATATCTCCTTTGGAATGGCACAGATGCTAGAATTATTTATAACAATCTTAGCACAGAATCGACAGAATGTCACTATAATACCGTTGCATTTTATCCGTATCGATTTCTTGCCGTGATATGATAATTCATATCACACGAAAGGAGCAAACACCATGACCTACACAGATCAAGAGAAAACCGCTATCATCATACAGTACAGACAGGGCAGGCCAATCCAGCAATTATGTACAGAATGCGGCGTCTGCGCACGGACGATCTACCGCTGGGCGAAGATATACTGCCCAGTGGTTCCGGACGAAAAACGCACCTATACCGTCAAAGAGTATGATGCACTTCTGCGCAGAGTTGCCAAATTAGAAAACATGGTCGCTATTTTGCAAACTGTCGGCTGCACGGTCCATGCTCCATTGAAGGAGCGGCTAGGAGAACTGGAGTTGTTATACGGCCAATACGACGTACACACTCTTTGTGAAGCTATGAATGTCTCCCGCGGAACCTTCTATAACCATATTCTCCGAAATAAGCGGAGCAATGCTTGGTTCCAAAAACGCAGAGAGGAATATTGCGGATTGATCCGTGAAGTATTTGATGAGTATCGTCAGGTGCTGGGTGCCGAAAAGATCCGCACTATTCTTGTTCAGCGAGGCCATCAAATCAGCACGGAATATGTGGCAAAGTTGATGAAGGAGATGGGGCTGGCCAGTATTCGCAGTACTGCAAAGCAGGACTACATAAAGCTTCACGAGCCTGAGAAGAAACGGAATGTCCTGCGCCAGCAATTCCAAGCGGACAGGCCCAATCAGATCTGGGTCAGCGACGCTACCTGCTTTAAGCTGGGGGAACTTTATCTTTATACCTGCGTAATTCTAGACCTGTTTTCACGCAGGGTTGTTGCCTATAAAGTGTCCAGGAAGAATAGCACCCAGTTGATTACCTCCACATTTAAGGTTGCATGGGAGCAGAGAGCTCCCGATGCCGGCCTCATTTTCCACAGTGACCGAGGGGCCCAATACACCTCACATCGGTTTCGACAACTACTTCATGAGCGCGCAGTGGTGCAATCTTTCTCCAATTCGGGGAAACCTCATGACAACGCTGTTGCGGAGTCTTTCTTCGCTACCCTAAAGAAGGAAGATCTGTATCGGAAGGATTACACCTCAGCGGTAGCTTTCAAGCGTGGCCTTGCCTCCTACATCGACTTTTACAATACACAGCGCCCACATCGTACCTTGAAAAATCTGACGCCATGCCAGGTTGAAGATGCGTTCATGAGTGACAAATCATGAATCCGTATCCCAGTGACACAGCAGGGGTTCAAATCCCTCCGATTACACGTTTTACGTTTTGATTTTGCCCTGTTTGTATTTATTGGCTGACATAGGGTCTCTATAATAGGAGAGCCAGAAACCATTGTGCCACAATGGTTTCTGGCATAAAATGACCCTACCTATTCTGAACATTGACATCTTTTTGTTCAGATCAGGTAGGGTCATTCATTTTGGTACGCCCGACTGGATTCGAACCAGCGGCCTTCAGAGTCGGAGTCTGACGCGCTATCCAACTGCGCCACGGGCGCATACCTAAAAAACTGTATTTTATTATAACACGGGATTTTCAAAATTGGTAGTCAAATAGTAGTCAACGGAAACAGAATTTTTTCTCTCTGCCCGTTAAAACCAAGGACTCCCAACGCTTTGCGCTGCATCTCAACTGAACGAGCCTGAAATGTCGGAGTCTGACGCGCTATCCAACTGCGCTACAGGCGCATACATCAATATCTTCTTCAAACAGCTTATTTAGTATACCAACATTTTTCCGCTTTGTAAAGCTTTTCTTGAAAAAATTTTTCTTAAAAAGATTGTTAAAAAAATTGACAAGTCCCTGATTTTGGTCTAAACTTAATTGAGAATGATTTAACAAATAGCAAGGAGTGACTTATATGCGAAAGGAAAACATCTCCGACGCCGTGATACGGCGTCTGCCCAGATATTACCGCCAGCTCACAGACCTCTGCAACCGCGGCGTCGTGCGCATCTCCTCACACTCCCTGGGGCAGGAGATGAACATCACCGCCTCTCAGATCCGCCAGGATTTCAGCTGTTTCGGTGAGTTCGGCCAGCAGGGCTACGGCTACAATGTAGAAGAACTGCGGGCCGAGATCGGTCATATCCTGGGCGTGGACAACAACCACCACCTCATCATGATCGGCGTTGGCAATCTGGGCCACGCACTGCTGCAGAACTTCCCATTCTCCCAGAGTGGGTTTACGGTGGACGCAGCCTTTGATGTCTCCCCCGCCGTGATCGGGACTGTGGTGAATAATGTGCCGGTATACGCCATGTCCGAGCTAGATCACTTCCTACAGGACCACCCGGTGGACGTGGTGGTGCTGACCATTCCCCAGTCCGTGGCCCAGGACACCGCCAGCCACCTCATCAATCTGGGCGTCAAGGGCTTTTGGAACTTTACCAACATTGAGCTCAGCAGTCAGCTCCCGGATGTGCAGTTTGAGAACATTCACTTCGCAGACAGCCTCCTGACCCTCAGTTACCGCATCGCCAACCGCTGACGCTCCAGCGTGGAAGGGAATCATCTATGACAAGGAAGACCAAGACTGCCCTCATCACCGTCTGCCTCTTACTTACCGTCACCGTTGTGTACGCCTTGGCCGCGGCCGGCGGTGCCTCCGATCCGCTGGCCTCCCTCTCCTATCTCACCGGCACTTTCACCGATGCGGTAGACCAGCGGGTGGAGGAAAAACTGGACGCCTCTGACCAAGCGCTGCTGAACGGAGACGCGGCTCCTTCCGACGGCGGGGCCGCCACGTGGATGGAGACCCGTCTGAAGGCAGGCGACGCCCTGACCGGCTCCACCGGCACGGGCGTCCTGTTGCTGGCGGGCGGTATGCAGGTCACGTTCAACTCCGGCGCTGTGGTGGATGTCACCACAGGGACCACCGTTACCAGTGGCAGTGCCCTTACAGCCAGCCACCGGTATCTGGTGGCTGAGGAAACCACCGCCGTGTTTACCGTCACCTCCAAGACGGCGGTTGTGGATTATCAGGGCCCCTACGCCTTCAGCTACTCCACCAACACGGACTACAACGCCATTGCTGCCGCGCTCAAGACCATGCACCTGTTTCAAGGCAGCTTCACCGGCTACGGAGAGGGATATGATCTGGAGGTCGCCCCTACCCGCCTGCAAGCCCTCATCATGTTCATCCGCGTCCTGGGCGAGGAGAATGATGCGCTGGCCTACACCAGCTCCACTCCCTTCACGGACATCACCTCCGGGACCCAGAGCGAGAAATACGTGGGCTACGCATACAGCAAGGGCTACACCAACGGATACTCCGCCACCACCTTCCGGCCCAGCCAGACGGTGACAGCCAGCCAATACATGGAGTTCATCCTCCGGGCACTGGGATACAGCTCCGCGGACAACAAGGACCTCTCCGGCACACTGACCAATGCCTTGACCAATGGCGTCATCACGGAGGGCGAGCTGGCCGCCCTGCAGGGCGGCACGTTCCTCCGTGCGGATCTCGCATACGTCTCCTACTACGCGCTGGATGCCGCGGTGTCCGGCAGCAGGCAGACACTGGGAGACACGCTGATGGACAAGGGCGTCTTCACCGTGCGGGAGAAACAGGCGGCCGACGCACTCGTCACCAGCGGCCGGAAATAAAACTGGAACCCCTTTGCCGGTCCGGCATACTATGGATTGAGACCGGTTCGGTCGGTCTACGATTTCATAGGAGGTTCCGGTATGTGCAATAACGGCTTTGGCGGCGGCAACTGCTGCTGGATCATCATTCTGCTGATCATCATTTGGTGCTGCTGCGGCAACGGCAGCTGGGGCGGCAACGGCTGCGGCTGCGGCTGCAACAACAACTGCGGCTGCAATCCCAATCCCTGCTGCTGAGATTTCATAAGATAACCAGCGCCCCGGGCCAAATGGCCCGGGGCGTTTTCCACTTCGCTGTTTTTTATAGGCGCTTACAGGATCCCCAGGTGCTCCAGAAGAATCTTTCCACCCAGAAGGATCAGGATCACACCGCCGGCGATCTCCGCCCAGCGCTGAAGGCGGGCGCCGAAAAAGGTCCCGATCACCACACCCGCCAGGGAGATCACAAAAGTCGTGCAGCCGATGACCGTCACAGCAGGCAGGATGTCCACGTTCAAAAATGCAAACGTGACCCCAACAGCCAATGCGTCGATGCTGGTAGCCACCGCCATCAGCAGCAGCTGCTTATAATCCAGCGTCACACTCACCGCACAGGCCGTCTCCTCCGCCTCCCCTTTCAAAGACTCCCACACCATCTTACCGCCGATGAATGCCAGCAGAAAAAAAGCCAGCCAGTGGTCCAGATGTTGGATGTACCCGGCAAATTGGGCGCCCAGCAGCCAGCCGGCATAGGGCATCAGCGCCTGAAATCCGCCAAAAAACAGCGCAATCACAGCCGCATAGCGCAGATTCAGTTTTGGCATACAGAGTCCCTGGCACACCGCTACAGCAAAGGCGTCCATCGAGAGCCCCACGCCGATCAACAGCAATTCCAAAAATCCCATATTGCCGCTCCCTTATAATACCACCGGCACCGGCTGGTGGATAGTCAAACTGTCCGGCGTCACCAGGCAGTCATAGGCGTACACTTGGACACCCCAGGCAGCTGCCTCCCGAAGGGCCGCACCGAAGGCCGGATGGGTGGCGTCGTTGGGAGAGAAGCGATCCACGCCGTGCATCTGGATCACAAAAAACAGGGTAGCGCCCAGTCCCTCCCGGACAGCCCGCTGTAACTCGTGAATATGCTTCACGCCCCGTTCTGTCGGCGCGTCCGGAAATCGGACAACACCGTTTTCCTCCAGGGTAACACCCTTGACTTCCACCAGGTGCAGCCCGGCTTCTGTTGTCAGCGCAAAGTCCAGACGGGAGTCTCCATAATGATATTCCGGTTGAATGGACTTTAGATCTGGCAGGAAATGTCCTTGGGCGGCCCACTCCTGAAAAACACGATTTGGGGCCTGCGCATCCATATTGATCAGCAAGGCCCCTTTCTCCACGGCGATAAGGTCATACGCTGTCTTTCTCGCAGAATTTGCGGCCTTTTCCAGATAGACCGCTGCTCCCGGCACCAGCAACTCCCGGCAGCGTCCGGTGTTTTTTACATGGCAGATCTGCAGCCCGTCTTCTGTCTCCACATGAGCGATAAAACGGTTGGGCCGCCGTAGAAATCTTCCTTTGACCACTTGATGATATTGCAAAACGATGCCTCCCATGCGACGAAAAAAGGCCACATCAAACGATGTGGCCTCTCAGTGTTGGCGCTACCTATCTTCCCGGGCC
>NZ_KI271673.1:0-6053 GCF_000469445.2 Oscillibacter sp. KLE 1745
CGGGAACCTGCTTGATGGAAACAATGATTTTCATGTTAACCTTTACCTCCTATCTTACTTCACGCCCAGGCGGCTGGAAATAACCATCCGTTGGACCTCGCTGGTACCCTCGTAGATTTCGGTGATCTTGGCGTCGCGCATCATGCGCTCCACGGGATACTCGCGGGTGTAGCCGTAGCCGCCGAACAGCTGGACGGCGCGGCGCGTGACATCGGAGGCAGCCTCAGCGGCGAACAGCTTCGCCATGGAGGCGTCCATGGAATAGTCCTCGTGATTCTGCTTCTTCATGGCAGCAGCATACACCAGGTACTGAGCAGCCTGCATCCGGGTGTGCATGTCGGCCAGCTGGAACTGAGTGTTCTGGAACTGGCTCAGGCGCTTGCCGAACTGGACACGCTCCTGCGTGTACTTGACAGCCTCGTTGACAGCGCCCTCGCCCAGGCCCAGGGCCTGCGCGGCGATGCCGATCCGGCCGCCGTCCAGGGTCTGCATGGCGATCTTGAAGCCCTTGCCCTCTTTGCCCAGCAGATTCTCCTTGGGAACGATGCAGTCCTCAAAGATCAGGTCGCAGGTGGAGGAGCCGCGGATGCCCATCTTCTTCTCGTGCTTGCCGGTGGAGAAGCCGGGGAAGTCCTTCTCCACGATGAAGGCAGAGATGCCGTGGTTGCCCTTGGACTTGTCAGTCATGGCGAACACCACGAAGGTATCGGCCACGTTGCCGTTGGTGATGAAGCACTTGGAACCGTTGAGGACGTAGTGGTCGCCCTCCAGCACCGCCAGGGTCTGCTGGCCGGAGGCGTCTGTGCCGGCGTTGGGCTCGGTCAGGCCGAAGGCACCGATCTTCTTGCCGGAGAGCAGGTCGGGCAGATACTTCCGCTTCTGCTCCTCGGTGCCGTGCTCAAAGATGGGGGCGCAGCACAGGGAAGTGTGGGCAGAAACGATAACAGCAGTGGTGCCGCAGACCTTGGCCAGTTCCTCCACGCACATGGCGTAGGACAGAACGTCGCCGCCGGCGCCGCCGTACTCCTTGGGGAAGTAAATACCCATCATCCCCAGCTTGGCCATCTTCTCGACGGTCTCCATGGGGAACCGCTCCTCTTCGTCGATCTCCTCAGCCAGAGGCTTCACTTCGTTCTCGGCGAATTCACGGTACATCTTCCGGAGCATCTGCTGCTCGTTTGTCAGATGAAAATCCATATACCATTAACTCCTTTTCTTGTTGGTGCTGACTTCAATTACTTGGAATAATCATAGAAGCCCTTGCCGGTCTTCTTGCCCAGCAGGCCGCCGCGGACCATCTTGCGCAGCAGCAGCGCGGGACGGTACTTGGAGTCGCCAGTCTCATTGTACAGGGTCTCCATAATGGCCAAGCACACGTCCAGGCCGATGAAGTCGCCCAGAGCCAGGGGGCCCATGGGATGGTTGGCGCCCAGCTGCATGGCCTTGTCGATGTCGGCCACGGAGGCGACGCCGGTCTCTACCAGGCCGATGGCCTCATTTATCATGGGGATCAGGATCTTGTTGACCACGAAACCGGGGGCCTCAGCCACTTCGACGGGCTCCTTGCCGATCTCCTGGGACAGCTTATAGACGAAATCGAAGGTCTCCTGGGTGGTGTTGGCGCCGCGGATGATCTCCACCAGCTTCATGCTGGGCACGGGATTGAAGAAGTGCATACCGATGACGGGGTGCTTCAGACCGTTGCCCATCTCGGTGATAGACAGAGAAGAGGTGTTGGAGGCGAAGATGGCCTCGGGCTTGCACAGGCTGTCCAGCTCATTCAGCAGCTCCTTCTTGGTAGCCATGTCTTCCTTGACGCACTCGATGATGAGATCCGCGTCGGCGCAGGCGGACTTCTCCTCCACCAGCACGTTGGCCAGCAGGGCGTCCACAGCCTCCTGGGTCATCTTGCCCTTCTCCACCCGCTTCTGCAGGGAAGCAGCCAGCTTATCCTTGTGCTTCTGCGCGGAAGCGACGGAGCTGGCATACATCAGGGCGGTGTGGCCCTTTGCCGCGAAAACCTGCGCAATGCCGCTGCCCATGGTACCTGCGCCAAAAACTGCAACCTTCATGATTTTTCCTCCTGTTATTTTTGAATAAATTGTTTGGTTTCCTTGTTTCATGCCTTTCGGCACTCCAGGGGGCCGGGCTGTGCCGCCCCTCCGGGAGAACACAGAGTCATTCCGATATTGCCAATTTACTCACAAACTTTATTATAGGGTGACTGGCGGCATTTATCAAGTATAATTTGTGCAGTTTGCGAAAAATTTCACGTTTTTTACACTTCATACAAATTGCTCGTTAAACTTTATACAATTTTGTTAATGCATTCACAAGGCCCTTCGTTCCAGCTGTATCTGCCGGAAATCTCACAGCCTCTCGGCCGCCTCGCACCGGAGCCAAAATGCCAGAATCTCCTCCTTAGCCGCCTCCGCCCGGGAAAGAATGGCAGGGTGCCCACCGGATGCAAACAAGCGCACGGCGGCATGGGGCATCTGCGCCGCCATCGCCTTGTATTCCTCTTCCAAATCCTGTCTGCACATGGGGTCCTCCCGGCTCCCCATCAGGAGCACTGGCGGCCGCATCTGCTCCAGCGGGCCGCAGAACAGCGGCCGTCCGGAGGCGGCGCATCGCAACAGGGCATCCGTGTCCCGGTCCACCACCGCCTCCCAGTCCGGTCCCTGGCACCATGCATAAAATTCCCGGGCTGCCTTGTCTCTTTTGGCGCGGTCCCGCTCTGCTGTCAAATCCCGCGCAAACCCCGGGTGAAGGCTCCGCCCGTCAAAGCTGTCCGCCACTACGGCGCCTACTGCGCCGGGTGCCAGCAGGGCCGCGTTCATGGCGGCCCAGGCGCCGCCGCTGGTTCCCAGCAGACAGGGCCTCTCATAGCCCGCCGCCCGGATCAGGGCCAGGGCCTGCCGAGCCTCTTCCTGCCACAGGTCCGCCGGAAACGACTCCACCCGGTCGGAGCGCCCGTTTCCCAGAAAGTCCAGCAGCACACACCGGAAATGAGGCGTATAGAGTGGAAGCAACGGCTCAAACAGCCGGGATGAGGCGGTATTGCCATGGAGAAAGATCAGGACCGGGCCCTCGCCCGCCTCCTGATAAAACATGCTTCTGCCGCAGTAGGGCACCTTGGGCACATCGCTCCCCCCTCCCATTTGGGCTATCATACCATCTCTTTGCTTTCCGCGCAAGCAGGAAATCCACGCCGCCATTTACAGCGCCGGGTCTGTATGGTACAATAGCATTCTGAATGTACGGAGGACTCCCCGGCGGGGTCTTCCTGAAATCGGATCGGGAACCGACCCAGGAGGATGTTGACACATGCGGATGCGAAAGAAAAAGAATCTGATCCCCCGGATGGAGCGCTGCGGCGACCGCCTGATCCGGGAGCCCTACTCCATGCCGGGCAAGTGGCGGGAGCTGATGCCCCAGGCCCGGGAGCTGCGGCTGGAGCTGGGCTGCGGCAAAGGCCGCTTCACCGCCGGCACAGCGGCGGCGGAGCCGGACGTGCTGTTCATCGCTGTGGAGCGGGTGCCGGATGCCATGGTCATGGCCATGGAGCGGTGTGCGGCCCAGGGGCTCACCAACGTGTTCTTCATCGACGCCAATGCTGACCAGCTGCCCCTGTTCTTTGCCCCGGGAGAGGCGGACCGGATCTATATCAATTTCTGCGATCCCTGGCCCAGCAACCGCCACGCCAAGCGCCGCCTGACCCACGGCAACTTCCTGCGGCTGTACCGCCAGGTGCTGAAGATGGGCGGGCAGATCCACTTCAAGACGGACAATCAGGACCTCTTCACCTTCTCCGTGGAGGAGCAGCCTCTGTTCGGCTTTGAGCTGTCCGAGGTCACCCGGGACCTCCATGCGAATGGCCCGGTGGGCGTCATGACGGACTACGAGGCCAAGTTCCATGAGCAGGGGCTGCCCATCTGCCGGTGTGTGGCCACCATGGTTCCCTGGGAGGAACCCTTCCCCACCGACATTCGGCGGGTGAAGAACCGCTGGCTGGACGTTTTTGCCGACGGCGTGTCCGACGCGGAGTTGGGGAGGCATGTGCTGTCGGATGGGAATTACCTGTGGCATCTCTTCTCCTGGAACCTGGTGCCCTGCCTGTCCGGCGACGCGGCCCGGCAGGCTCTGTCGGAGGCATCCGGTGAGAAATACCTCTTTTATTATGAAGAGCCGCCGGAGGGTGAGCCTCTGGTGCGGCCGGTGACGGCGGAGGAGCTGGTTACCCTGCCCGCAGATGCACGCGCCATTCCCGGAGCGGACTGGTACGTGGTAGACAAGGATTTCACCTGGACGTTTGCGCAGCCCCATGAGGCGGACTGCGGGCCGTACTTCTGCCAGAAAGCCTGACCGAAGGGGCACAACGGGGATTGCCTCCCCTCCGCCCTGGATATACAAAAAGCAGCGCTCTCCCATTTGGGAGGGCGCTGCTCACATAGTCTGGAAAGGGATCTTACGCCTTCTTGGCGATCTCGGTCAGCTGGGTGAAGGCGGCGGCGTCGTTGACAGCCATCTCCGCCAGCATCTTCCGGTTGATCTCAATGCCAGCGACCTTCAGGCCGTGCATGAAGGTGGAGTAGTTCATGCCGTTCATCTTGCAGGCGGCGGAGATGCGGGTGATCCACAGGGAGCGGAAATCACGCTTCTTCAGCCGGCGGCCGGTGTAGGCATAGCTCAGGGACTTCATCACGGCCTGGTTGGCCACACGGAAGTGCTTAGACTTGGAGCCCCAGTAGCCCTTCGCCATCTTCAGGATCTTATTTCTTCTCTTGCGCGTCATCATCGCGCCCTTGACTCTAGCCATTTCAAAAACCTCCTATTTGAACGTCTCGTGTCTTACTTGTAGGGGATCATCTTGCGGATGGCATCCACATTGGTGGTATCCGCATAGCCGCCGGCACGCAGACGACGAGTGCGCTTGGTATCCTTCTTGGTCAGGATATGGCTCTTGTAGGCCTTGGCGCGCTTGACCTTTCCGGTCTTGGTCAGATTAAATCTCTTCTTTGCACCACTGTGGGTCTTCAGCTTCGGCATAATGGTTGCTCCTTCCGTATCGTTGAAATCAGATTACTTGCCGGATTTGGGGGAGAGGAAGATGGACATCATCCGGCCCTCCAGCTTGGCGGGCTTATCCAGATTGGCGGTTTCGGCGCATTGTGCGGCAAACCGGTCCAGCAGGTCCCTGCCGATGTCGGTATGGGCCATCTCCCGGCCGCGGAATCGGACCGAGACCTTGACGCGGTTGCCGTCGGCGATGAACTTCTGCGCGTTTTTGAGCTTCGTATTGAAATCCCCGATGTCGATGCCCGGAGACATCCGAATCTCTTTGATCTCCACCACGTGCTGGTTTTTTCTGGCCTCTTTTTCCCGCTTGCTCTGCTCGAACCGGAACTTGCCGTAGTTCATCAGCTTGCACACGGGGGGAACGGCCTGCGGCGAGATCTTGACCAGGTCCAGGCCCTGCTCGTCGGCGATCTTCAAAGCTTCCGCAGGGGGCATGATGCCGAGCTGCTCGCCCTCGGAACCGATCAGGCGAATCTCCTTGTCTCTGATCTCCTCGTTCAGTTCATGCACTACTTTACTAATGGTCGAAGCACCTCCATCTCAGAATCACAAAACGCGGATACCATGCAGGCATCCGCGCAACAACAAACCACCGCCCGGTGGTCTGATTACAGCAGTGTAAACCTCTTTGCCAAATCGCTGGAGGTGAGGCGGATGCAGTCAGCCTTCTTTGTTTTGCTGGATTAGTATAGCACCCTTTTGTCCTTTTGTCAATCCATTTTTTCCTCCGGTGACAAGGTTTTTTCCAGCCTCCGCGTATAATTTCCGCAGCTGGCGGTGAGACTATGCCATGTACTCAAGCAGGCGAAAGGAGGTGTCCTGATGAGCAACCGCGACAACCAGAACAAGCGCGATGCCGGCCAGACTCAGCAGAAGGAGAACCGTGAGAACAGCCAGCAGAACCAGAACAAGGCCCAGAAGGAAAACCGCAAGTAACTCCCCTGGAATCGCCATACGGCGGGGCAGACGCCCCG
>NZ_KI271673.1:6153-18868 GCF_000469445.2 Oscillibacter sp. KLE 1745
CGGGGCAGACGCCCCGCCGTATTTCTTTTGGAGAGAAGGGCTTACCGCCGGATGAACTGGAGGTTCACATCCACGTTGCCGCCGATACCGGCCACAGAGCACTTGCTGGAATACTGCCAGTAGTCCATGTGATAGTACAGGGTGGGGTACAGAAGCTCGGAGCTCTCGCTCTTGTACTCGGGGTACCAGGAGAGATACGGCTCCAGAGCGCCCTGGTCATATTTGATGTAGCTGACATACTGTCCGGCGTAGACCATGGCGTCATAGCCGGCCTCTTCGATGCGCTCGCAGAACGCCACTGCGCAGGCGGTGGCCATCTCCGGCGTGGTGCCGTAGACCCGGTAGGTGCTGTCGTGCATCTCCCAGTCGTAGGCCACGGGGCCGTCGATCTCGTGGCCCTCCAGCAGGCTGATGACAAAGTCCGCCTCCTCGATGGCCTCCTCCACGGTGATGGCCTGGGCGAAGAAGTAGACGCCGGTCTCGATGCCCGCCGCCATGGCCCCGTCAATATTCTGGGCGTAGAAAGCATCCTCCATGATGCTGCCGGAGCCGTAGCCCCGCAGGCCGATCCGCACCATGGCGAACTCCACGCCGTCGGCCTTGGCGGCCTCCCAGTCGATGGTGTTGTTGGCGCTGGCCCGGTTCTGATAGGCGGACACGTCGATGCCGAAGCGGGTCCGGTAGTCGTCACCGGTATAGATCAGGCGGTCCGGACGGTCCGGGTCCCACATGAAATCTCCCTGGGAGAAGCGGTTCCGCTCCACCCCGGCGTAGATGGGGATCTGTTGGTTGCTGTATGTCAGATACTCCCCTGTGGTCTCCGAGGGCGTGTACACGTCGCCGGGCTGGATGGCCGGCGGCTGCTCCGGCTCCTCCGGCCGCTGGGAGAGGTCCGTGACCATGGCGCTGCCGAAGTTCCGTACCGCGCCCCGGATGGTCACGTTCTCCAGGGTCACCGTCCCGGTGACGCCGGGGGCCAGAATCAGATCCCCCGTGATGGTCATGTCCTGGAGGCAGGCCCCCTCCGCCGCGTTGACCATCACCGTGCCCTCCACGTCCTGGGTGTAGGTGGTGCTGGTCTGGATCAGCACCTCGATCATGTTGTCCAGGATCGTCACGATCTCCGCCCGGGTGATGGCATCCGTGGGACGGAAGTACCCGTCGGAGGAATCCGTGATGTAGCCCAGGGCGGACATCTCCGCCAGATACGGCTTCGCGTAATCCGCCACCTGGTCCGCATCCAGGTAATAGACCGTCGCACTCTCCCCCGAGATGTTGAAGGCCCGTGCGATCATGGTCACCGCCTGCTGGCGGGTGATGGTGTCCCCGGCCAGGGCCTGCCCGTTGTTGCCCAGGTAAACGCCGGAGGCGTGGAGCTTCAGGATGGCATCCTCCCAGTAGTTCCCGCTCAGATCAGAGAACGTCCCGGCGGGCGAGGTGCTTTGGAATTTCAGGAAGCGGTCCAGAATGCCCGCAAAGGCGCCCCGGGTGATGGAGTTGTCCGGCCGGAATGTGCCGTCCTCATAGCCGTTGATGATGCTGTACTCCTCACTCCATTTCGTGATGGCGGTCTCCGCCCAGTGGCCCGTCGTATCGGTAAAGGCCGCCCGGGCCGGCAGTGCCAGAGACCCCACTGTCACTGCCAGCGCCAGCAGCGCCGCAAACACCCGTTTTTTTCCCATGATCCGCTTCCTTTCCTGTTTTTTCGACATACCGTGTCCCAAAAAAGTCCCACCGCAGTGCGGAGGGACGCTATAATTGGTTTACATATTATCACAGCCGCTTCTCCCTGTCAATCTCCCGCAGGCAGAAAACGGGCTTTGCAAATTTTTCCGGAAGGTGAATAATCAGGGCAAGCTGGTCCGTGTTATGGGTGAAAGGAGCTGAGGACCCTGACTTCGTTTGGTACCGACGAATCCATCCGCCGCACGGTGGCTGCGTACAGCCCCATGCTGCTGCGGATCGCCATGACCCGCCTGTCCTCTCCCGCCGACGCGGAAGACGTGGTGCAGGAGGTCTTTTTGAAGCTGCTGACCACCCGGCCGCACTTCCGGGACCTGGAGCACGAAAAGGCGTGGCTGATCCGCACCACGCTCCACCGGGCCTGCGACGTGGCCCGGGCGGCGGAGCGGCGGAATCTCCCCCTGGAGACCGCGGAGGTCCTTCCAGGTGGAGAGATGCCGGAGCCCTCCCCCATCCTTTCCGCCGTGCAGGCCCTGCCGGCGAAGTACAGCGCTGTCATCCACCTCTATTATTATGAGGGCTATTCCATCAAGGAGATTTCCAAGCTGCTGCAAATCCCCCTCCCTACCGTGGGGACCCGACTCTCCCGGGGGCGGGAGCGGCTGCGCCAACTTTTAAAGGAGGATGTGGAATGAATCGCCAGAACTACCGCGCCGCATTTGACGCCGTGGACTTCTCCCCGGACTTCGAGGAGCGGACTCTTCAAAAGCTGGCAGCCATGCGGCACGCATCTGAAAAGGAGCAGAACAAGATGTCCATGAATCGCACGAAAAAAATTACCCTGCTGGCTGCGGCGGCCGTGGCCCTCCTGGCCGTGACTGTGTCCGCCGCCGTGCTGTGGCTGACCCCCGCCCAGGTTGCGGAGGAACTGAACGATCCAATGTTGGCGGAGGCCTTCCAGAGCGAAGCCGCCGTGATCCTCAATGAGACCCAGACCGTTGGGGACTACACCGTCACCCTGATGGGGATGGTCAGCGGCGCCAACATCTCCCAGTGGTGCGCCGATGTCCAGGAAAGCCGCACCTATGCCGTGGTGTCCGTGGTCCGGACGGACGGCACACCCCTGACAGAGGAGAACTATGACGTGGTCCCCTGCGGGGCCTTCACTGTTACGCCCCTGGTGTCCGGCTATGATCCCCGGGCCGTCAACGTGTTCACCCTGAACGGTGCCTGCTCCTCCTTTCTGCGGGACGGCCGGGCCTATTATGTACTGGACACGCAGAGCCTGGAGATATTTTCGGATCACACGGTATATCTCGCGCTGTATGAGGGATTCGCCGCCCCCTCCTATGAGCGTTTCTCCCTGGCAGAAGACGGCACAGTGGATCTGCGGGACAATGTGACGGGCTGCATGTTCACCCTGCCGCTGGACACACATACAGCCGATCCGGACGCTGCCCGGGCCTTTGTGGAGAGTACCGGTATCCCATGGGAGCCTATGACGGATGCGCAGCTGGCGGTGCAGGAGGCGCATGAGGACCTGGAAGTGGAGAAATCCGCGGACGGGGTGGGGAACCAGACCTTCCTGATTCAGGAGGCCAACTGACGAATTGTATACAGCAAGGGCGGAGAGGGGCTCCCTCTCCGCCCTTGTCTTTTCTGGTCAAGCTGTTTGTGTTTGCGGGGGCCGCGGGACCGGAACCACCGCGTCCCGCAAAATGGACTCTGAGCGGAAGGCCGACAGCGCCAACCCGATCAGGGCGCAGTCCACCATGCTGTGGAGATTTCCCGTCACCAGAGGGAGCTGGGCGCTGAACAGCACAAAGCCCAGATTCAGCGCCGCCGCAAAGGCCGACTGCACCGCCAGCGTCAGGACAACGGCCAGTGCCAGCAGCTTTCCGCTCTGGCTTTGCTGGCAGGCACATCGCCGCAGCATCCACAGCAGCAGGACAGCCAAAACTGCCAGCAGGAGCAGATAGGGCAACCACCCCAGTTTGTAGACCATGGTGGTGGGCAGAAAATCGTGGTTCCACTCCGGCAGCATCATCTCCGGGAGCAGTTCCCTGCCCCAGACCGTTTGCGGCTGGATTGAGAGGTCTCCTCCCTTCCCCATCAGGCGGGATGCCCCAAGTATCCGGCGAGCCATTACAGCCTGATACCCCGCCCCCTGTGGGTCTATCTCCGGGTGAAACAAAATCTGCCAGTATGTGGTCACGTGGACAGATTCCAAAATTCTCCAGACATAGCCAGCCGCCAAAGCAGCTGTTAATCCGCCCGCTGCCGCTAGGGCCTGAAGCCGGGGCAGGTTGAACCAGTCCATCCAGATGGCTGTTAGCAGTAGAAGCAGGTCAATGGCTACTAGCTGGAGTAGGCCCTGGGCAAAGGGGATCATCCCGCAGACCACCGTCAAAGGGATGCCGCCCGTCACGGCAGCCAGCAGGCCCCGCCAGCCCTTTCCCCGGCAGGCATACAGCCACAGTGCGTAGACTGCCGGATAGAACAGCACCACATACCGGGTGAAGTAAGAGACGTTGTTGACTATGGGAGAAAACCTCAGGAACAGCACACCAACGATAAGGGCGCTGATGTACACCCACTTGGCCCAGCGCAGCAGCCGGGAGACGTCCAGGAAGTAGGCTCCGACCAGCACAACAGCCCCGGTCACCACTGACAGAGCACAGCGCAGCGGATCCAGATCCTCATCCCAGGGTGCTCCCGCTCGGGTGAGGGCGTACCGCAACCAGCCGCCCACCAGCAGCAGCGCCAGGGTCAGGCCCAGCATCCCCCACTGGGGCCTGGGCCGGTGGAGGCGGTCCAGGTCCGCGCCCACGGCCACCGGGTCCCCCATATCCTCCACTGCCAAGCGCTCCGCCTCTTCCGGCGGATGGCCTTCGGCCAGAAATTCCTCCTGCTGGTCCTCCAGGTGAGTTTCCAGCTCCCGGGCCGCCACAGTCCGGGCCCGCTTCCAGCGGATTTGTGCCTCCACCGCGTCCAGATAGCCCCGGACGCTCTCAGGTCCCGGCACAGCAGGCACCTCCCCCCAGCACACGGCCCACGGCATCGGCATAGGTGTGCCACGCCGTCTCCTTCTCCCGCAGGGCGGCCTCCCCCGCCTTTGTCAGATGGTAGTACCGCCGGGGCTTACCGGCAGCGGCCTCCCGCTCGTAGGCGGTGACCAGCCCCTTTTCCTCCAGGCTGTGGAGGAGGGGGTACAGGGTCCCCGCTTTCAGGTGGAACACGTCCTCCGACCGCTGCCGCAGCTCGCTGGTCATCTGGTAGCCGTACTTGTCCCCGTCCTCCAGCAGCTTCAGGACCAACAGGGCCATGCTGCCGCTGACCAGACTCTTATCGGCCTCCATAGACTTCCTCCTTATATAGATATTCTATATATTTTGACAGCGCCATTATATATCGATTCCCTATATAAGTCAAGTAAAAAAACCGCCCGGACCAGATGGTCCGGGCGGCAATTCGTTATTCCACAGTCACGCTCTTGGCGAGGTTCCGGGGCTTGTCGATGTCACAGCCCCGCTGGAGCGCCACATAGTAGGCGAACAGCTGCAGGGGCACCACGCCCAGAGAGGGCTGGAGCATGGGATGGGTCACCGGCACAGAGACAGTGGCGTCGGCAGTCTTCTCCATCTTTTCCCGGAAGTCCTCGGTGGTCAGGGCCAGCACCTCGGCCCCCCGGGCCTTCACCTCCACCACGTTGCTCATGGCTTTGTCAAAGAGAGGCGCGTAGGTTCCCAGGGCCACCACCAGGGTCCCCGGCTCGATCAGGGAGATGGTGCCGTGTTTCAGCTCGCCGGAGGCGTAGGCCTCCGAGTGGATATAGCTGATCTCCTTCAGCTTCAGGGAACCCTCCAGGCCCATGGCGTAGTCCAGGTTCCGGCCGATGAAGAAGATGGAGTCGTGGTTGAAGTACCGGGAGGCGTAATACTGGATGTCCTCCGTGTGGGAGAGGAACTGGCGCATCTTCTCCGGCAGCAGCTGCATCTCGGAGAGAATGGTGTCATACTCGCTCTGTTCCACCATACCCAGCAGGTCCGCCAGATAGAGGCCCACCAGATCCATCAGCACCAGCTGGGTGGTGTATGCCTTGGTGGTGGCCACGGCGATCTCCGGCCCGGCCCAAGTGTACAGCACGTCATCCGCCTCCCGGGCGATGGAGCTGCCCACCACATTGACGATGGCCAGGGTCCGGCCGCCCCGGCGCTTGGCCTCCCGCATGGCGGCCATAGTGTCCAGGGTTTCTCCAGACTGGCTGATGACGATGACCAGAGTCTTTTCGTCCACCAGAGGATCACAGTACCGGAACTCGGAGGCCAGCACCACCTCCACCGGGCGGCGCAGCAGCTTTTCCCAGCTGTACTTGCTCACCACGCCCACATGGTAGCTGGAGCCGCAGGCGATGACGTAAATCCGGGAGAGGTCGCGGACGTACTCCGCCGTCAGATGCAGATCGTCCAGCACCACACGGCCGTCCCGGATGCGGGGGGAGATGGTCTTGCGGACCGCCTCCGGCTGCTCCATGATCTCCTTGGCCATGAAGTGGGCGTAGCCGCCCTTCTCCGCTGCGGACACATCCCAGTCCACCAGACTGTGGGTCTTCTCCACCGGCAGCAGCTCGTCGTCAAACACGTCCACGCTGTCGGCGGTGAGGACAGCGATCTCCCCATCGTCCATGTACACCACGTCCCGGGTGTACTTGATGACAGCCGTCACGTCGGAGGCGATGAAGTTGCCGTTCTGACCGTAGCCGATGATGAGGGGGCTGTCCTTCCGGGCGGCAATGAGGGCGTTGGGGTAATCCGCACAGATGATGCCGAAGGCGTAGGACCCCTCGATCCGCCGCAGGCAGCGGCCCACAGCCTCCAGCATGTTGTGGCATTCGTTGTAGTGGAACTCCAGCAGCTGTGCCACCACCTCCGTGTCCGTGTCGGAGGTGAAGTGGACGCCCTGGCGCATGAGGTGCTCCTTGATTTCCAGATAGTTTTCGATGATGCCGTTGTGGACGAGGGCGATCCGCCCGTTCTCGCTGACGTGGGGATGGGCGTTGATGTCATTTGGCTCCCCGTGGGTGGCCCAGCGGGTATGCCCGATGCCCAGGTTCCCCTCCAGGTCCGCGCCGCCGTGGATCAGGTCGGATAAGACCTGAAGCCGCCCCTTGGTCTTGCGCACCTGGAGTCCCGCCGTCTCGGACCGCACCGCCACGCCGGCGGAGTCATACCCCCGGTACTCCATCCGCTCCAGGCCGTCCAGCAGAATGGGGGCCGCGGGCTCGTTTCCTACAAATCCGATGATTCCGCACATATTCGATAATCCTCCTGAAGATTCTGTAATGAATGGTCAAAAGGACAAACACGCAGTCATTTGTCACTTTCTTCACGGTCACAGCCCCCTTGTTTTGCGGTTGCCCGCATATTTGCCGGCTGTGTACGCGCCCGTGGGCACGGAAGGGCATCCGCCGAATCCTTCGATACTCCCTTCCCCTCGTCGTCCCGCCGCTGGCGGCGGGCGCTGGCGCTGTGATGGGCCGCGGCCCATAAACTCCTTTCACATCTGCGATTTTTCTTTTTTTGATTTTAATGCGGTCACTATAATATGCGCCTGATAAGCTCATCTTAAATAGGTTTGTTAAGACGATTCAGCACATATTGACCGTTGACTGGCTCTACATCTCTCAAAAATGATACTCCATGATATGTTCCCCCTTGCTATCGTATTTCCCGTTAAACCGGAAACCAATCTGTTGATAAAGCTTGATTGCATGGGGATTATTCTCATACACGCTAAGATATACCGTGCCGCTCTGATACTCTGTATGCAATCTGTCAAGAAGCGAAAGCACCGCCTGTTTTCCATATCCTTTTCCTTGATATCTTTTATCAATGAGCAGCCGATCCAGCCATAGCTGTCCCGGAGCCGGCTCTGGAAAATAGCCGTACATAGCAAAACCAATCAGCGTGTCGCTGTCATAAATACCAACAGGCCGCCACAGCTCCAATTCATCTGCCTCCCGCAAGCACTCGCTTACACTCTCAATAAAACCAGCCTGCTCAGAAAAGACAGTCAAGCCCTCAACTTCCCTGCGGTTTTCGGCGTTTACCGATTTGAAATGTAATTGTTTGTGAACACTTGAATCCATCATTATTTTTTCTTATTAATTCTCAAAACTGTTGCTGTATAACTCTATATTTTCTTTCTATGCTTTACAAGAATCTCCCCCTCCTGGGGGAGCCTTATCCCGGATAAAAATCCCGTTCCGGCAGATACTAGCGGAACGGAGGGATTTTCGCCATGATAACCGCCTTTGTCCGAACGATCATTCTCTATTTCCTTATTGTGGTCGGGATGCGCCTGATGGGCAAGCGCCAGATCGGCGAGTTGGAGCCCAGCGAGCTGGTGCTGACCATGATGATCTCCGACCTGGCCGCCGTGCCCATGCAGGACTTCGGCATTCCGCTGCTCTCTGGCCTGCTGCCGATCCTGACGCTGCTGGCCCTGTCACTGCTGCTGAGTCAGCTGTCTCTCCGCAGCCTGCGGCTGCGGGCGCTGATCTGCGGGACGCCCACGGTCCTGATCCGGGGCGGCAAGCTGCAGCAGGACGCCATGCGGAAGAACCGCTTTACCATCGATGAGCTGATGGAGGAACTGCGGGAGCAGGGCGTCACCCGCATCGAGGACGTGAAGTACGCCGTGCTGGAAAACTCCGGCCAGCTGACCGTCTTTCCCTGGACAGCCCAGCAGCCGCCCACGGCGGAACAACTGGGACTGGGGCTGGAGGATGACGTGACACTGCCCATGGTCATCATCAACGACGGGCGGGTCATCCACCGCAATCTGACCGCCTGCGGCCGGGACGAGAACTGGCTGCGCAAGCAGCTGTCCCGGGAAAAAGCCTCCTCTCCCCGTGAGATCTTCCTCCTGACCCTGGACGAACAGGGGCAGGTATTCTGCGTCCGAAAGGAGCGAGAGTCATGAGGGCGTATGGAATATCCGTCGGCATCCTGGCAGCCATCCTGGTCTTTTCCCTGTGGAACAGCTCCTACATGACCGCCAGCACCGTCCGCTGGCGGGAGCAGCTGCAGCAGGCGGACGCCCAAGCCCAGTCAGAGGCCTGGACCGAGGCCGTGGATACGCTGGCAGGCAGCTATGACGACTGGTCGGAAAGCCAAACCTACCTCCACATCGTGGCGCGGCATGATACGGTGGACGACGCGGAGGCCATGTACCGCCGGGCCCTGGCCTTCGCCGCCACCCGGGAGCTGACGGAGTTCCGGGCGGAGATCTCGGACCTGCGGGATCAGCTCCGGCTCCTGGCGGAGACGGAGCGGCTGGATATCAAGAACGTCCTCTGACGGCCTTCACCGGTTGTCGGCCAGGAGCTTGTTCAGCTCTGTCATAAAGGTGTCGATATCCTTGAATTGGCGGTAGACGGAGGCAAACCGGACATAGGCCACCTGGTCCACGTTTCGCAGCCGCTCCATCACTTTTTCGCCGATGGCCTCTGTGCTGATCTCCCGCTCCATGGAGTTCTGCAGATCCTGCTCGATCTCCTCGGCGATCTTTTCCAGCTCCGCCAAGGGCACCGGCCGCTTTTCACAGGCGCGGATCATGCCGCCCAGCACCTTCCGCCGGTCAAAACTCTGGCGGCTGCCGTCCTTCTTCACCACCACCATAGGCAGGCTCTCCACCGTCTCATAGGTGGTAAATCGCTTGCCGCAGGAAAGGCACTCCCGCCGGCGGCGGATGCTGCTGTTTTCGTCCGCGGGCCGGGAATCAATGACCTTGCTCTCACTGTAACCGCAATAGGGACACTTCATACTGGACCTCCAAACGCTCCGCCGGCGCCCGGCCGGCAGGTCTTCCCGTGTCTGAGGCCGGGCGGAGAGCCCCTCCGCCACGGCCGTCTTGGGGTTATTATATCATACCCCCGGGAAATGTGGAACACATCATTTGGAATTTTCTGAAAATGTCTCTGTCCGCCGGACGGCTCAGAACACCGGCCGCTCCTCCCCGTTGAAGGCAAAGATGGCGTAGCTCCGGCCATGGATACGGCGGATATGGGCAAAGCAGAACAAGGCGGTCAGCGGAAAGGGGCGGCCCACGTCATAGGGCACCGCCAGCTCTCGCCGCCCCTGCTCCTCCCGGACAAGGACGCCCGGCACAAGGTGTAGCTGCTCCCGAAGCCATGGGGAACGGAGACGCACTGCCGAGCGCTCCAGCGGCGTCCAATCCTCCGGCTCCGGCGGATGGGCAGGGCGGATCTCCCCCTGCCGCAGCTTTCCCAGAGGGGCTGTCAGCCGGGCGGAAAACCGCCGCCGGATTGTGGCCCGGTCCCCACAGGGCTCCAGAACGCCCAGCCGCAGCTCTCCCCGGTCGCCCACCGCCCAGGCGCACCAGAGGCCCTCTCCCGGCAGGCGGCACCGGGCCTCAAACCAGGTGTACAGCGCCTCCTGCTCCGTGATGAGCTCCCCCACAGAGACACCGCCCTGCATCAGTGGAAACTTGTCCATTGCTCTGCCCCCTCTCCAAACGGCCCCGCCTGGCACAACCTATGCCCAGGCGGGGCCGTTTATGCGGAGATCAGGCGACGGTGTAGCTGCCCCGGACCAGCAGCTTGGTGGTGCCGGCCGTGGCGCGGACGCCCCGGCCCTCAATGGTCATCATGTACAGGTGGTTCTGGACCAGCGCACTGCCGTTGTTCAGCGCTGTGGCTGCGGTCTCGTCAATGAGACCGGGGCTGGAGGGAGAAACGCACACAGCCGTTCCCACTCGTAGCATTACCTCACAGCCGATGTCCCCAGTGAGGACTTGTCCGCTGGTGAGGGTCACCACAGTGAAATTGGACGCGGCACTGGCTCCGCTGCCTGCCGAAATGCCCAACTGGGCATTCCGGGCGGCGATCTTCTGGTCCACCCGCTCCATGATGGAGTCCATGAACGTCTCGTTCAAGTAGCTCAGGGTCACCAGCGGGTCGTCGGAGGAGCCGGCCTCCGCCGCCGCGGTAATCGTCACGTTCAAGGCGCCGCAGAGCACCAGCAATGCCAGCAGCCGCAGATACCATCTGTTCTTTTTCATGCGCTTATGTACCTCCGTATTGATTGTCGGATCTGAAAAATCGGTACCCCTGAAAAGGGCGGAACGCCCTTTTCAGGAGGACCCTTCGATCAAACCACGCATTTCCGGGCGGCCAGGAGACGGCTTCCGCCGCAGCGCCCGGCCTGTGTATTGCCGAAGAAACGGATCTCTCAAACCATCTGGTCGTGGGGCAGTCCGAAGCTGACCGCGATGGCCAGATCGACCTTCTCCATCACATTCTCCTCCACATGGCCCATCTTTTCCCGCAGGCGCTTTTTGTCCAGGGTGCGCACCTGCTCCAGCAGGACCACCGAATCCCGGCTCAGGCCGCAGCTGTGGTCCACGGGAAGGTCGATATGTGTCGGCAGCTTGGCCTTCCCGGTCTGGGAAGTGATGGCCGCCGCGATCACAGTGGGACTGTACCGGTTGCCGGTGTCGTTCTGAATGATCAGAACCGGCCGGACACCACCCTGCTCACTGCCCACCACCGGGGAGAGATCGGCATAGTAAATATCGCCGCGCTTGACACTCGTATCCACAAAGTTCACACTCCGCCGAAAGAAGTACCCATCACCGAAGGCCCTTCGGTGAGGCCACTTTCATTCTCCCACGCAGGTACGGAATTTATACTTTGCCAATGCCGCAAAATTCCGGCGTCCTCGCCCCGCACTATCCTATGCCCGGAACAAGGCGTGTGTGTATGGATTTGTGTCCGCGCTTCCCTGCGCTCACAGCAGCCGCAGGCTCCGCTCCACGATTTTGCCGCCTTCGATATACACCCGCGGCACCCGCTTGCTCACCGCGCAGGTCAGCTCATAGGGGATGGTGTTCAGAATGGCCGCCAGGTCATCCACCCGCTGGCGGCGGCCGAAGATCTCCACCTCGTCCCCGACCTTGACGTCGGGCAGGTCTGTCAGATCGATCATGGACATGTCCATACAGATCCGGCCCCGCTGAGGAGCTGGGCCCTGGGCTGTCACCACCGACATCCGGTTGGAGAGGCCCCGGAAGAAACCGTCCGCATAGCCGATGGGCAGCACCCCGATCCGGGTCCTTCCCTGGGTGCGGAACGTCCGACCGTAGCTGACGTCCGTGCCCGGATCAAAGGTCTTGATGGTGGAGACGCTGGACTTCAGGCTCATCACCGGCCGCAGGTCCAGCCGCTGCGCGTCGGCGCCCACACCGTACAGGGCGATGCCCGGCCGCACCATGTCGAGATACATCTCCGGATAGCGGGCCAGAGCGCCGCTGTTGGCGCAGTGGCGGATGGCAAAGGTTCTGCCCCCTGCAGCCAATGCATCCAGCACACGGGTGAACACGTCGAACTGCGCTCTCGTATAAGCCTCACTGTCTCTGTCGTCCTCGTCGGAGACGGCGAAGTGGGTGAAGATGCCTTCCGCCTCCAGTCCCGGCAGGGCGCAGGCGGCGGCGATGGATTCCACGCCTGTGTCAAAGTGCCCCTCCCGCACCAGGAAACCCAGCCGGGACATGCCGGTGTCCACCTTGATGTGGACCTTCAGTGTGCCGCCGCTCTCCACGGCTGCGGCGCTGTACGCCTCCGCCTTGGCCAGGGCGGACACCGCCTGGGTGATGCGGTACTGGATCAGCTGGGACACCATGGCCGGGGGCGTGTGGCCCAGGATCAGAATGGGCGCCTGAATGCCGGCCCGGCGGAGTTCTTTCGCCTCGTCCAGGCTGGACACCGCCAGATAGTCCGCCCCCAGCTGCTCCAGCTTGCGGGACACCTGAATGGCCCCGTGGCCGTAGGCGTCCGCCTTCACCACACCCAAATACTTCACGTTGGGCCCGATCTTTCTGCGGGCCTGCTGATAGTTGTGGGCCAGGGCGTCCAGGTCGATCTCCGCCCAGGTCCGTCTCAGAATCGGTTCCTCCATGTGTCGGTCACCTTCTCCGTCAGTCTATGGAAGCGGCGGGAGGAACCCTCCCG
>NZ_KI271673.1:18968-30853 GCF_000469445.2 Oscillibacter sp. KLE 1745
GGAAGCGGCGGGAGGACCCCTCCCGCCGAAGTCATTCCTGGTTTTCTATTGTATCATAAAAGGAAAAGCTCGTAAAGTCTGCCGTCAAAATGATTTCCCCATCCACGGCGATCTCCCCTCGGAGGGGCGTACCGTCCTCCTGCCGCAGCCAGAGGGTGGAGAGGATCTTCCCATTCTGCTCTCCGGTCTGGTCCACCGTCAGACGGAAGCAGGACGTCTCCTGCCAGTCCTCCTCGCTCTCCTCCAGCAGCCACCCGTCCCGCAGGGCGCTCATCAGCTGGGGCAGGCAGGCCATGGGGCTCACCTCCTGGCTGCTGAGGTTCCCGGCGTTCAGGCACTGGTCCTCGTACACCAGTTCCACTTCCCCATCGGAGAGCACTGCCTTCACGCCCGCGATGGTCTCCGGTGCCAGGACCTCCACAGTGGTCTCCCCCTCCGGCACGTAGTCGCACTGGAGCGTGGCCTCCCAGACCGCGCCGTCCTGCGTGCAGGAGACCTCCGCCTCCATGACGCAGCCCGCCATGTTCCGATAGGGCATCCGGGCATCCGCCGCATCCCCCGCCTCTCCGCCTGTGCCGCCGCAGGCCGTCAGCAGCAGGCACAGGGTCATCATTGGTACGCAAGCCCATCTGCGCACCGCAAAAACCTCCGTCTTTTATAGGATCTCCCCGATGGCCGCCGGCAGTGACGACACCACGTCCTCCGGCGTCATACCATAGGGCGTCAGGCGCTCCGCCGCCAAGTCCCCGGCCCGGCCGTGGAGCCACACGCCGACCGCCGCCGCCCGGACGGCAGTCGCCCCCTGGGCCAGCAGGGCGGCGACGATCCCCGTCAGCACGTCGCCGCTGCCGCCCTTGGCCAGGCCGGAATTTCCGGTGGTGTTCACCAGCACGTTCCCCGCCGGGGCGGCGGTGAGGGTCCGGTGGCCCTTCAGCACCAGGACACAGCCATGGGCCGCTCCAAAGGCCCGGGCGGCCCCCAGCCGGTTGCTGCCGGTGAGGTCGCCGCCGATGCGGGCGAACTCCCCGTCGTGGGGCGTCAGCACCGTGATCCGGTCTCGCCGGGCGTCCAGTACATCTATATGTCCCCCCAGGGCGTTTATGCCGTCGGCGTCCAGCACCATCGGCTGCTGGATTTTCTGCAGCAGATCCAGCACCAGCTCCGTGACGCCATCTCCCCGGCCCAGTCCAGGGCCCAGAGCCACTGCGTCACAGCCGGCAGCCCGCTCCAGGATTTCCTCTTTCGCCTTGGGAGAGAGCCTCCCATGTTTGTCCGGCAGAGGGAATGGCATGGCAGAGACGCACTTGGCCGCCTCCACCGGCCAGATGGTCTCCGGCACCCCCAGGGACACCAGCCCGCACCCGGTCCGCACCGCCGCCGCGGCAGTGAGATAAGGCGCACCGGTATAGCCCACTGCGCCGCCGACGATCAGCACCTTGCCGAAGGTTCCCTTGTGGCCGTCCGCCCTCCGGGGCGGCAGGGCCGCACGGGCAAAGTCCCGCTCCACCGTCTGGGCCCGGCAGACAAGGCCCCGGACCAGATCCGCCGGGATGCCGATGTCCCGGACCTCCACGTTCCCGGAGAGGGCGGCCCCCTCCCCCACTGCCTGACCGATCTTGGGCAGTGTGAAGGTAACAGTGCGATCCGCCCGAACCGCACGGCCCAGCACGGCGCCGGTGTCCGCCGACACGCCGCTGGCAATGTCCGCCGCCACCACGGCGGCCCTGCTCTCATTCATCCAGTCCACCGCCGCGGCAAAGGGCGTGCCTGCCCCGATGGGCCGGGAGAGGCCCACGCCGAAGAGGGCGTCGATCACCACGTCGCACCCCAACACCCAGGCCCGCTGGCTTTCGTCCGCCGGGTCGAACCGCTCCAGCTCCACACCGCACTCGCTGAGACGGCGGGTCTCCTCCAGGGCGTCCGGCGTCAGCTTCTCATAGTCCCCTACCAGGAACGCCCGGACCTTCAGCCCCTTCAAAAACAGCAGCCGGGCTGCGGCGATTCCATCGCCGCCGTTGTTGCCCGCGCCGCACAAGGCCGCCCCCCGACATTTCCCCGGCCGCTTGGGCAGCAGCGCCAGCGCCGCCTCTGCCACGCCTGCCGCCGCCCGCTCCATCAGGTCGATGGAGGGAATGCCCCGCTCTTCAATGGCCTGCCGGTCCAGCTCCTTCATCTGCGCCGCCGTCGTCAGCTTCATGGCCGTAACCTCCTGTATTCCTCATGGTTTTCTGGTGCCTATTATAGGAATTCCCGCTCCGGATTGCAATCATTTGTAACCAGATCGTCATGGATTCTCCGGTGGAATGTGATATGATGCTTCAAAAAGGAACGAAAGGAGGCGCTGCCCATGAGGCGTTTTGGGGCGCTTCTTCTCCTGACCATCGCGCTGCTCGCCGGCTGCGGCGGGCGGGAATCTCCGGTTTCGCCCGATGAGGCCCCGGAGACCGCTTTGAAGGAACAAGACGTTAGAAATATGTATACCGCCGCTTCAACGGTCTACGACTGGTTTGACCTGACCACGCTGCCCCTGGACAGGGCGGACAGCCGCACAGAGGGAGACCTGACCTACTACCGGGTGGATGCGGAGAATCTCTCCCTGCCCGTTTCTACCGTGGCGGAGCCCACGGACAGTACGCTTTCCTGGCAGCCGCAGCCGGTCACGATCACGTCCCTGGCAGACCTGCGGGAGACGGCGGAGTCCTACTTCTCCCCGGAGATTGTGGACAACCTCTTCGCCCTGTCCCCGGATCACTACAAGGACTTCGACGGCGTTCTCTACGCCACCGACGGGGGCCGAGGGAGCAACCTGTACCTGCTGGACAAGACCGTGGCGGCGGAGCAGGTGGATGAAGACCACTGGACCGTGACGGTGACCTTTTGGGCGGATTTCGAGGGCCGGGAACTACAGGGAGACGGGTATTTCCACACGGTGGCTACCACCGGGTACTCCACCACCGTACTGGACTATGCGCATACACCGGACGGCTGGAAATTCACCGGTTTTTGTCCCTCGGACGGCCTAGACCTGGAGGCAGATACAGTCTATACCATCAATTACTATCAGGACTTTGAGGTCACCAGCGCCTATCAGGACTACTCGGACTGGAAGCTGGCGTGCTATTTGATCTACGCCGACGGCGCCTATGCAGAGGCTCCCTTCGATCTGTTGGCCCGCCGCTTTCTGGAGCGGCCGGAGGACATCCTGCATGTCCTGGCTTTGTTGGACAGCTCCCCCTACCGGGAGAAACAGGGACCGCCCCACCCGAATATCGACGTCATTGTGGCCGGTCCAGGATACACTGCCGCTGGGAGGTTCTACCGGGAGGACCGGGCGGACTTTGAGGCACTCCTGGACGCTCTGCACCCGGAGACGGAGGCGGAACAGGCGGTGCTGGACAAAATCCGGGCTGCCTACGAGTCCTCTGTTACAGAGGAGAGTCCCATTGAGACGGAGTTTGCCCTGATCGTCCCCGGTGAGAAGCGGCTGCTGACCCTGGGTGTCCAGGAGGGCACCTTTCCCTGGGGATACGAACTGGAGGGCACCGTGACCTATACCGGTCCCGGCGACACCTACGGTACGGTATATGAGGTGGACTGCGGCAATCTGCGGCTGGCCTACTCCGTCAGTCCTGACGATAGCACAGAATACCTGTTCCGCCTCTCCACCTCCACCCACTATGACCAGTCCGGTGGAACGCTCTGCACGCCCCGGGGCCTTTACTGCGGATACAGCCTCGCCCATCTGGAAGAGATATACTCTCACGTAGTAGAGCTGGCGGGCTTTCAGTCTGACACCTATGATGCCTGCTATGTCTATGAGCCCGGCGGTCTGGCGTATTGCAAGCACATCGCCTTTTATATCACGGACGGCGTGGTTACCGCCATCCAGGTGGAGGATCTGATGGATGGCCGTCTGTTGGGCTGACAGCTTCTTCCCTGTTCTCCGGACAATTCGCCAATTCCCACAGGCCCCAATCCCCCGAATTCCGGCGGATTGGGGCTTGCATTTTCGGTTTTTCTGTGCTATAAGTGTTAATTGTTATCAGCGATGAACGGGAAAATAATTGGAGACGCCGCCGAGAGAGGGTCGGTCACCGGCTGCAAACCGACCTGCGGACGCCCGATTTGGTTCGCCCGGGAGCCGCCGTGGAGACACGGCCGGTCCGCCCTCCGTTATCAGGGCCACGAGTGCGCGCCGCAGGCGGCGTGAATCCGGGTGGTACCGCGGAAGGATTCGCCTTTCGTCCCAGGGATGGGATGAGAGGCGTTTTTTTGATGCCTTCCATCCCAAGAGCACTGCGTATGCAACATTATAATATAAGGAGCATGGACAATGAAGGAACAACTGGAAGCCATTCGCGCCGGCGCGCTGGCAGCCATCGGCGCCGCCGGGAACACCGGAGAGCTGGAGGCCCTCCGGGTCCAGTACCTGGGCAAAAAGGGAGAACTGACCGCCGTTCTGAAGCAGATGGGCAAGCTCTCCGCCGAGGAGCGGCCCGTCATGGGCCAGCTGGCCAACGCCGTCCGGGCAGATGTGGAGTCCGCCATCGAGCAGCAGTCCGCCGTCCTGGCGGAAAAGGCCCTGGAGGAGCGGCTGGAGGCCGAGGCGCTGGACATCACCGTCCCCGGCAAGGCCCACAAGCTGGGCCACAAGCACCCCATGTACACCGCGCTGGATGAGATCAAGGAGATCTTCATCTCCATGGGCTTCACGGTCCTGGACGGCCCGGAGGTGGAGCTGGCCACCTATAACTTCGACAAGCTGAACGCCGGCGAGGGCCACCCCTCCCGGGACTGGAGCGACACCTTCTACTTTGACGAGGACAGCCGGGTGATGCTCCGCTCCCAGACCAGCCCCATGCAGGTCCGGGCCATGGAGACCATGGAGCTGCCCATCCGCATCATCGCCCCCGGCCGGGTGTACCGGAAAGATGAGGTGGACGCCACCCACTCCCCCATGTTCCATCAGGTGGAGGGCATGGTCATCGACAAGGGCGTCACCATGGCGGATCTGAAGGGCACCCTGAACACGGTGGTGGAGATGCTGTACGGCAAGGGCACCAAAACCCGGTTCCGCCCCCATCACTTCCCCTTCACGGAACCCTCCTGCGAGATGGATGTCCAGTGCCACAAGTGCGGCGGCGTGGGCTGCCCCACCTGCAAGGGCGAGGGCTGGATCGAGCTGCTGGGCGCCGGCATGATCCACCCCAAGGTGCTGAAGATGTCCGGCATCGACCCGGAGGTATACTCCGGCTGGGCCTTCGGCATCGGCCTGGAGCGCACCGCCATGCGGCGGTTCAAGATCGCCGACCTGCGGCTGATCTTTGAGAACGACGTGCGATTCCTGGAACAGTTCTAGTTCTTAAAGAGGGGATCCCGTCCCCCCTTTAGATTCCCCCTCACCAGTGACATCGGTCACTGGTGAACGCCGCCCAAGGCGGCTGAGTCAGGGAATTTTCGGCAGGCACGTGTCCTTCCGAAAATGACTGGATATTTTTTCACGCCGGCGGCGTGAAACTCTGCGAGGCTTTTGCGGGGCACTCCCGCATTCCGATATAAAGGAGTTATAGAAGTTATGTTACTGAGCAGAAAGTGGCTGGACGAGTTTGTGCACGTCGACGCCAACGATAAAGACTTTGCCGAGGCCATGACCCTCTCCGGCTCCAAGGTGGAGACCACCGAGGACCGGGGAGCCGAGATCTCCAATATCGTGGTGGGCACCATCCTCACCATGGAGCGCCACCCGGATTCCGACCACATGTGGATCTGCCAGCTGGATGTGGGCCAGAGCGCGCCCATCCAGATTGTCACCGGCGCCTGGAACATCCACCCCGGCGATATGGTGCCCGTGGCCCTGGACCACTCCACCCTCCCCGGCGGCAAGAAGATCGAGAAGGGCAAGCTGCGGGGCGTGGAGTCCAACGGCATGATGTGCGGCCTCTATGAGCTGGGGCTGGATGAGCGGGACTTCCCCTACGCCGCTATCGTCCCCGCCGCCATCCTGAACGACTACCACCCCCTGGACAAGGACAAGCCCTCCATCCCCGCCGACATCCAGCCCGGTGACAAGGTGTTCGGGCCGGTGGTGTGCGCCAAGATCCTGGAGTGCGCCAGCCAGCCGGACTACACCTTCCACACCTGTCTGGACCTGGGCGGCTCCACCGCTGTGCCGGACACCATCTGCCCCAACCTCCACGAGGGGGACCTGGTGGCCTACAACACCAAGACAGGCGCCATCTGCACCCTGGAGGATCTCCACGCCGACCAGAAGGAGTTCCCCCACTGCATCCCCGACGGCATCTTCGTCCTCCATGAGGAAGGGATCCAGAACGGCGATGACATCAAGCCCATTATCGGCGCGGATGACCATGTGGTGGAGTTCGAGATCACCCCCAACCGCCCCGACTGCCTCAGCGTCATCGGTCTGGCCCGGGAGGTGGCCGCCACCTACCAGCAGCCCCTGACTCTCCACGAGCCGGAGGTACAGGGCGGCGCCGACGGCGTGCTGACGGACCTGCTGGACATCGAGACCCCCGCCGCCGATCTGGTGCCCCGGTACACCGCCCGGATGGTGCGGAACGTGAAGATCGCCCCCTCTCCCAAGTGGATGCGGGAGCGGCTGCGGAGCATGGGCGTCCGTCCCATCAACAACATCGTGGACATCACCAACTATGTGATGCTGGAGTACGGCCAGCCCATGCACGCCTTTGACTACCGCTATGTGAAGGGCGGCCACATCATCGTCCGCCGGGCCGAGGAGGGCGAGGAACTGACCACCCTGGACGGCAACGTGCGCAAGCTCACCGCCAACCACCTGGTCATCGCCGACGAGCACCGGGCCGTGGGCCTGGCGGGCATCATGGGCGGATTGAACTCCGAGATCGTGGCGGACACCACCGACGTGGTGTTCGAGTCCGCCTGCTTCGACGGCACCTGCATCCGCAAGGGCGCTCTGTCCCTGGGGATGCGGACCGAGGCCTCCGCCAAGTTCGAGAAGGGTCTGGATCCCCTGAACACCCTGCCCGCCGTCCAGCGGGCCTGCGAGCTGGTGGAGCTGCTGGGCGCCGGAGAGGTGGTGGACGGCGTCATCGACATCCTCAACTACGTGCCCCAGCCCCACACCATCCGCATGGACCCGGAGCGGGTGAACGCGCTGCTGGGCACCGACATCCCCGCAGCGGAGCAGTACCGGTATCTGGCCCGGGTGGACATCCGCACAGCGGACGACAGCTGCCCCGGCGGCCCTGCCGACGTGACCATCCCCTCCTGGCGGGGCGACGTGGAGGGCATCGCCGATCTGGCGGAGGAAGTGGCCCGGTTCTACGGCTACAACAACATCCCCACCACCCTGATGCGGGGCCAGACCACCCTGGGCGGCTATGGCGCCGCCGAGATCCTGGAGCGCCGGGTGTCCAGCGTGTGCCGGGCCTTCGGGTACGATGAGATCATCACATACTCCTTCATCTCCCCGACCCAGTACGACAAGATCCGCTGGCCGGAAGATTACCAGCGGCGGAACTCCTTCAAGATCCTGAACCCCCTGGGGGAGGATACCTCCATCATGCGGACCACCACCCTGCCCTCCATGCTGGAGATCCTGACCCGGAACTACAACTACCGCAATCAGGACGTGAAGCTCTATGAGGTGGGCCGGACGTACCTGCCCGGCGGCGAGGACGGCCTGGCCATCGAGTCCAAGACACTGACCCTGGGCGCCTACGGCGGCAACATGGACTTCTACGCTATGAAGGGCGCCATCGAGGCGATCCTCCAGGAACTGCGGGTGAAGGATGTGACCTTCCGCATCGGCAGCGGCCTGCCGGAGGAGCTCTCCTACCACCCCGGCCGCTTCGCCGAGGTGTGGAGCGGCAGTGACTGCCTGGGCTGGTTCGGCCAGATCCATCCCCTGGTGGCCAAGAACTATGGCGTAGACGCGGAATTCTACTGCGCAGAGCTGGCCATGGACGAGCTGGAGAATGCCAAGGGGGCCGACCCGGAATATGTCCCCCTGCCCAAGTTCCCCGCCGTCACCCGGGACATCGCCGTGGTGTGCGACAGGGCCGTCACCGTGGGAGCGCTGGAGGACTGCATCCGCCGGGGCGCCAAGGGGCTGCTGAAGGATGTGTCCCTGTTCGACATCTACACCGGCTCCGGCATCCCGGAGGGCAAGAAGAGCGTGGCCTTCAACCTGACGCTCCGCTCCGACGACCGCAGCCTCACCGCTCAGGAGGCCGATGAGGATGTGAAGAGCATCCTGGAGACGCTGAAGGCAGAACTGAACGCCGTCCTGCGGTAATATGCGGCCGCCTGCGGACTGCACAGCGGGCTTGTGTGCCGTCGCGTCCAGGTGCTATTGCGCAGACAGAAACCTTGAGCCGGGCGGATGCGTTCCGCCCGGCTCAAATCCAATCCCCCAGCAGCGCCGATGCAGACGCCGCTCCCGGAGGCGCTGTGAGGCGGGCCGAAGGCCGTTCTGCTGCACTGGACCCCCCCTGTTCTTTCGGTCCAGCGCCCTCCCAGCGATTACGGGGCGTATTTTTTCAAATTTCATGCGGAAAACGCTTTACAGTTTTTCAAAAAACGAGTATACTAGTTTTGTATTATGAAGTGGTGCTCCCTTCGGGAAAGGTGGTGTCTGTATGGACGATTTTACCAGGAAATTCAATATTGCCACGGAGAAGGACGCAGAGATCCATCAGATTCTCTCGACCGTCTATCGGGCATTGGAGGAAAAGGGCTATAACCCCATCAACCAGATCGTGGGTTATATTCTCTCCGAGGACCCCACCTACATCACCAATCACAACAATGCCCGGACCCTGATCCGCAAGATCGACCGGGACGAGCTGTTGCAGGTGCTGGTCCGCAGATATTTGGGGCAGTAACCGTTTTCCTCTGCATTCCCCCGCAGAGAGGGCATCCGTGCGAATGGCGCGGCGACCTTCCCTGCGGGATTTTTTTGCGTCCAGGGGCCGAAGGCAGGTCTCTTCCCAGGAATTGGCTGTAATTTCTTGTGACCAAACGTTGACAAAGCGGATAAAATCTGTTACAATTCGGTTACAACTTTTGAAGGAGTGTTTCCATGGCAGAGAGCAAGTCCAAGAAGGCAGAAGGTTTGACATACAAGGGCCATCCCCTTCGCCGGGTGGACAATCTGATCTACTACGGCACGATGGCTGAGAAATATATCATCATGATGCAGATCCTCAACACCAAGAAGGAGCAGGACATGGAGGTGGCCACCAAGGTCTCCATCCAGCTGCAGCTGACGGACCCGGAGCTGAAGTCCCGGGACCGTGTGGTCAAGAAGAGCGAGAAGGACAGCCTCTACGCGGCGATGGACATCGCCACCGTCTGGCTGGATCGTGCTCTTGCTGGCAAGCTGTAAGAAACAGGACCTTTTCCCCGCGCTACAAAAGACTGACGAAAGGAACGTACACCTATGACGCACTTCGCAGGCAGAGCAGGCAAGGTCCTGTTCCTCTCCGTTCTCACCGCAATGCTACTGGCGGTCACCGCCCTGGCAGCGGACATCGCCACCGGCGCCGGCTGCACCACAGGTTCTTCCCTGCGGCTGCGGGCCGAGCCCTCTACCTCCGCCTCCGTGGTCACCACGCTGGACAAGAGTGTGGCGGTGGCGATCTTGGATGACTCCGTGGACGGCTGGTACAAGATCGCCTACAACGGCAGCACCGGCTATGTGTCTGCTGACTACCTGAACGTAGATCAGGACAATGTCTTCACTACATACGGCCGCGTCAATTCCGACGGCGTGAACGTCCGCTCCGACGCCTCTACCGACAGCTCTGTGCTGGCCACCATTGAGGAGGACGCCATCGTCACGGTCAACGGCTTGGTGGACGGCTGGTACGACGTCACCTGTGAGTACGGCACCGAGGGTTACATCCGCAGCGACTTCCTGGACCTGACGGAGTCTTCCTCCTCCAACAGCGACATCGCGGCCACCGCCAAGCAGTACTTGGGCACGGGTTATGTGTACGGCGGCGCCTCTCCCCGCGGCTTTGACTGCTCCGGCTTCACCATGTACGTGTACAGCCAGCACGGCTACTCCCTGCCCCACTCCGCCACCAGCCAGTGGCAGAGTGGCCTGGGCACCCGGGTATACTCTATCTCCGTGCTGCAGCCCGGCGATCTGGTGTTCTTCAACGATCCCAGCCGCAACGCCGGCAAGGCATGTTCCCATGCCGGTATCTACACGGGAGATGGGCAGTTCATCCACTCCTCCTCTTCCCGCAGCGGCGGTGTCATCGTCAGCAGCCTGACCAGCGGGTACTACAATACCTATTTTGTGGGCGGTATCCACGTGTAAGTTTTAAGAGTAAATATCCAACCGGGCGGCACAGTTGTGTGCCGCCCGGTTTTTGTGTGGATTAGAATTTCTCCGCGGCCCGCTCCAGTGCCGTGAGGTCACCCCGGCGGAGCAGGGGCAGCAGCAGCTGAAGCTTCTCCCGTGGCCAGTCCCACCACCGGAGCCGCTCCAGACGGTGGATGGTCTCCGGTGTGAACCGCTTCCGGATGGGCTTCGCCGGTACGCCGCCTACGATGGTGTAGGGCTCCACATCCCCAGCCACCACCGCCCGGGCGGCCACGATGGCGCCGTCACCGATCCGCACGCCGGAGAGGATGACGGCCTCATAGCCGATCCAGACATCGCTGCCGATGACAATGTCCCCCCGGTTGTCCCAGGCCTCCGTGATCTCCGAGACGGACGTGTCCCACGCCTCGTAGAAGATGGGAAAGGGATAGGTGGACAGGGACTTCAGCGTGTGGTTGGCGCTGGTGAACAGGAATTTCGCGCCGCAGGCGATGGAGCAGAATTTTCCGATCACCAGCCGGTCGCCGTTGATGGGGTAGTGATAGAGCACATTGTTGCGCGCGAATTCCGTGGGGTCCCGGAGGAAATCGTTGTAGATCGTGTAATCCCCCACAGAAATATTGGGGTCTGACACCACTGCATTCAGATAGACGGTCTCCCGGTCGCCTGTGCGGGGATAGATGGTATTCGCCGGAATCTGCATGAGGAAATTCTCCTTTCAAATTTGATTCATGCGATCCCGGCCACCACAATGCAGCGCCTCACCTGCCGCTCTCTCCTTTCCTGATTCAGTACTCTGTTTTCTCCCCGCCGCAGAGGGCGGCCAGCTCCCGGTCCAGATTCTCATAGAACCGGGCGATGTGGATGCCGTCCACCAAAGCATGGTTGGCCAGCAGCGTCATAGGCAGCAGAGTCCGGCCCTCCTGTCGGTGCCAGCGGCCCCAGGTGATGCGGGGATTGCTGTCCGCCGGCGTTGGGGTTGGCTGGGTCAGGGCCGTGTAGGACAGCCACGGGACACAGGAGACAAAGAACAGGCTCTCCCCGTCCTCTCCGTCCTCCAGGGTGGGCGCCGCCTTCACCCGCTCCTGCTCCGCCGCCGCGTAGGGCAGGAACTCCCGGAAGGGCCGGTCCACCTCCAGGCTGCAGTAGCAGTAGGTCCCGTCCGGCAGAGCCACCGTATGGGAGGAGGGGCAGCGGTCGTACTCCACCACCTGATCGCCCCGGATGCGCCGCCGCAGCTCCGGCACGCCGTTGGCCGCTCGGACCGCAGCGTACAGCACCGCCAGAAAGAAGCTCGTTCCACTCTCCCGGCACCAGACTGCCAGCTCCGTCACATCCACCTGCACCGTCACCCCCACATAGGGGTTGGACAGGGTCTGAAAATACGCAAATTGGTCCCGCCGGGACTCCCGGGACATGTCCACCGTCCGCCAATTCATAGGTGCTCCTCCTCATTTTGATCTTTGGAGGTATGATAACACACTCCAAAGCATTTTGCACCATTTTCCGTTTTGATGAAAAGTCAATAGCTAAGTGCGAAAAAATCAGA
>NZ_KI271674.1:0-11210 GCF_000469445.2 Oscillibacter sp. KLE 1745
GCGCCGGCCGTGCGGGTGGCGCGGGAGCTGTCCAGCCGGAAGAACTGGTCGAAGATGCGCTCCAGCTTCTCCGCCGGAATGGTCCGCCCCTCGTTGGTAAACGTCAGGACCACGGTATCCGCCTCCTGCTGTCCGGTGATCCGGACTGTGGACCCCGGGAAGCTGTAATGGAAGGCGTTGCGCAGCAGGTTATCGAACACCCGGGCCAGCTTGTCCGGGTCGCAGTCGTATGCCAGACGGGGCGGCAGCTCCAGTTCACACCGCAGGTCCTTTTCCGCGAACTGGGGGGCAAACTCACTGGCCACCTGCTCCAGCATCCGGGTCAGGTCCGTAGGCTGCTTCTCCAGCTCCAGATGGGTCAGGCTGAAGCGGGTGATGTCAAAGAACTCATTGATGAGGTCCTCCAGCCGCTCCGCCTTCTCCAGGGCGATGCCGGTATACCGGCTCCGCAGCTCCGGGGAGAGCTGCGGCTCGTCCCGCAGCAGCGTAAGGTAGCCGATGACGCTGGTGAGCGGCGTCTTCAAATCATGGGCCAGATAGACCACCAGATCGTTTTTCCGCTGCTCTGCCTCCCGGGCAGCCCGGGCGTCCCGCAGGGCCCGTTCCCGGACGGCGTTCAGCTGCCCCTCCAGGTCCTCCATGGGCTCCGGCAGCTCAATGGGCTCCTCTCCCGGCTGGGCCAGCTGCTCTGCCGCCGCGGCCAGCGTGTCCACCAGCCGCATGGGGCGGGCAATGAAGGAATAGCTGATAGCCACCCAGCCCAGCAGGATGACCAGCATACACACAAAGACGATGTAATCCCGTACCCAGTTGAGGAACTGGTAGAGCGGCTCCCACGCATACCACGTAAAGGCGCTGCATACCAGATACCCCAGGAAGACCGCCGCCAGCACCACCGTCACCCAGGCCGTCAGCGCCAGCAGATAGAATCCCCAGGTCCGCAGGGCCCGGCGGCGGCCCCGGTCCGACAGCGGGGGCCGTTCTCTTCTCTTATTCAATGGTATACCCCACCCCCCAGACCGTCTTGATGAACTTCGGCTTCCGGCTTGGCTCGTGCATCTTCTCCCGCAGGCGGGCGATGTGGCTCATGACCGTGTTGTTGCTGTCCATGTACTTCTCGCCCCACACCGCCTCAAACAGCTCCTCACTAGGCACCACCTGTCCCCGGTGCTCGCAGAGATACCAGAGAATGGCAAACTCCAGCGGCGTCAGCGCCAGCTCCTCGCCGAAGAGAACGCACTTATGCGTGGTCCTGGAGATCTGCAGCCCCCGGAAGTCATGCTCCGCGGTCTCCCTGGGTTCCGCCGCCTCGCCGGTGTTGTACCGGGTATAGCGCCGCAGCTGGGTCTTCACCCGGGCCACCAGCTCCAGCGGATTAAAGGGCTTGGTAATGTAGTCGTCCGCCCCCAGGGTCAGGCCCATGATCTTGTCCATGTCCTCCACCCGGGCGGTGAGCATGAGGATGGGAAAGAGGTGTTCCTCCCGGATCTTCTGGCACAGGGTAAAGCCGTCCAGGTCCGGGAGCATCACGTCCAGAATGGCCAGGTCCAAATGCTGCCGCGCCACGCAGGTCAGCGCCGCCTCCCCGCTGCCGCACTTGTACACTGTGTAGCCCTCATTTTTCAGGCAGACCTCCACCAGATCCGCAATCGCCGCTTCGTCATCCACCACCAGGATCTCCACCATGCCTTCGCCTCCGCTCTTTTCTTGCGTGATGCATCCATTATACCAGACCCGACAGGGAATGCAAACCGGCCTTTTCCGTCCCGGCGTGAAAAAGGCAGAGCCGCCAACAGACGGCTCCGCCCAGTTGCGTCAAAAGTGCAGGAACTTCTGTACATCCCGGTCCGCGCCCAGAACCAGCATCGTCTCCCCCTCCCGGAAGCAGTAGTCGCCGCCCGGAATGGGAATGAGCTCCTCCCCCCGCTTGGCGGCCAGGATGTTGATATTGTGCCGCTGGCGCACCCCCAGCTGGCCGATGGTCTTGCCCACCCAGGCCGGCGGCACCGCCGTCTCGTAAATGGCGTGGTCCGGCGTCAGCTGGATGTAGTCAAAGATATGGTCGGAGCTGTACCGCACCGCCGCCCAGCTGGCGGTCTCCCGCTCCGGATAAACCACGTCATCCGCGCCGTTGCGCAGCAGAAATTTGGCGTGGACATCCCGTGCCGCCCTGGACAGGACGAAGCGCGCCCCCTGCTCCTTCAGCAGGGCCGTGGTCTCCAGAGAGCTCTGGAAGTCGTCACCAATAGCCACCACGCACAGGTCAAAGTTCCGCACCCCCAGGGAGGCGATGAACGCCTCGCTGGTGCTGTCCCCGATCTGCGCGTGGGTCACCAGGTCCAGCGCGTCGTTGACCCGCTCCTCGTTTTTGTCCACCGCCAGCACCTCGTGGTGCAGCTCCTGAAGCTTGGCGGCCATGTGCCGCCCGAAGCGGCCCAATCCGATCAGCAGTACCGATTTCATCCTCACACGTCCTTTCTCAAGCGTACCGCTCAGCCCACAGTGACCCGCTCCTGGGGCAGCTGCGCCGGGGCGGCGCCGCTGTCCGGCAGGACGGCGTAGATCAGCGTCAGGCCGCCCACGCGGCCAAAGTACATCAAAAAGATCAGAATCAACCGGGAGACGCCGCCCAATCCCGGGGTCACCCCCAGCGTCAGCCCCACGGTCCCGAGGGCGGAGGCGGTTTCAAACAGCGCCGCCTCCAGGGAGATGTCCTCCACGCAGCAGATGGCCATACCGCCCAGCAGAAACAGCCCCAGATACATCATAAGGACCGCGGCGGCGCTGCGCAGTGTCTCCGTGGGGAGGCGGCGGCCGAAGCACTGGAGATCCGCCCGCCGGCGGAACACCGCCCGGGCCGCCAGCACAAATACCGCCAGAGTGGTGACCTTGAATCCGCCGGCTGTGGAGCCGGGGGAGCCACCCACCAGCATCAGCAGCGTAATCAGCAGCCGGGAGGGCTCGCTCAGCTGGGAGAGGTCCAGGGTGTTGTACCCTGCGGTCCGGGGGGTGACCGCCTGAAACAGCGCCCCCTGGACCTTCTCCCCCAGGGTCAGCGTCTGCCACTGGGGCAGCCGGAGCTCATAGAGCAGGAAGAACAGCGCCGGCAGCAGGATCAGTGCCGCAGTCACCGCCAGCACCAGCTTGCTCTGAAGGCAGTAGGCCCGCAGGTGCCACTTGTGCTCCCGCACGTCTCCCCAGGTGAGGAACCCGATGCCGCCCAGGACAATCAGCCCCATCACGGTGAAATTCACCAGTGGGTCCCCCGCATAGCCGGTCAGGGAGACGAAGGGCGTGCCCGCCGCCCCCATCAGGTCGAACCCGGCGTTGCAGAAGGAGGACACCGCATGAAACACCGCGTACCAGAGTCCCCGGAACAGCCCCATCTCCGGGCAGAACCGCAGAGCCAGCAGCAGCGTCCCCGTCCCCTCCAGGACCAGCGTCACCGCCAGAATGAAGCGGGTCCGGCGAACGATGCCCCCCACCTGGGGTGCGGAGATGGACTCCTGCATCACCCACCGCTCCTTCAGCCCGATCCGCCGCCCGGCCAGCATGGAGATGGCCGCCGCCGCGGTCACCACACCCATGCCGCCAATCTGAATCAGCATGAGGATCACCGCCTGGCCGAAGCCGGACCAGTACAGCGCCGTGTCCTGGACCACCAGTCCTGTCACGCAGGTGGCGGAGGTGGCGGTGAACAGCGCGTCGAAAAAGGCGGCGCCCTGCCCGTCCCGGGTGGAGATGGGCAGGGTCAGCAGTAGTGCTCCCGCCAAAATCAGCAGCGCAAAGCCGATCAGGATGATCCGCGCCGGCGCCATGTGGTTTTTTCTGCGCATGAACACAGCGATCCCTCTTTCCGTTTTATCAGAAGCCGCCCGTGGACAGCAGGACCATGATAACACGGATGGGCCCGCCGATCTGTAAAAAGGCGGCCCCTGCCGTTTGGTTCCCGTTAAAGTTTTCCCAAAAAGGGACTTTGCAGCACGCCCATTGTAGCACAGCGCCTCCCGCCCGTCCACCGCTTTTTTCCCGGCTGCCGTTGCATTTTCTGCAGTCCGTGATATAATGGTTAGATAGAACAAACAAGGACGTTTCGTCCGCTGCAGAAAGGAAGCGCATACAATGCTGAACGAAAAAGTATCCCAGCTGTTGAACGATCAGGTGAACAAGGAATTCTACTCTGCGTATCTGTATCTCCAGTTCTCCAATTTCTATGTGGAGCAGGGCCTTGCCGGTTTTGCCAACTGGTACAAGGTCCAGGCCCAGGAGGAGCGGGACCACGCCATGCTGATGCTCCAGTATCTCCAGAACAACGACGTGCCCGTAACGCTGGAGGCCGTTGCCAAGCCGGATGCGGAGCTGAAAGCCAACATGGACCCCCTGAAGGCCGGTCTCGCCCACGAGCAGTATGTCACCTCCCTGATCCACGCCATCTATGAAGCCGCGTACGAGGCCAGGGATTTCCGCACCATGCAGTTTTTGGACTGGTTCGTGAAGGAGCAGGGTGAGGAGGAGACCAACGCCACCGATCTCATCAAGAAGATGGAGCTGTTCGGCTCGGACCCCAAGGGGCTCTATATGCTGGACCAGGAGCTGGCGGCCCGGACCTATGCCGCCCCCTCCCTGACCCTGTGACCCGCGATCCCGCGACCCACGCACGGCGGCCTGTCCGCCGTGCGTTTCTTCTGCCCGCTCTGGACGGCGGCGGCCGCCCGTGGTATACTGGGCGCAGTTTGATCCCAAGGAGGTTCCCCGATGAAAGACCTGCTGATCGTGGAGGATGACCCGACTCTGGGCGAGGGTATCCGCCTGGCCCTCCAGGCGCCGGAGCTCCGCCCCCAGCTCTGCCGGTCCCTGGCGGATGCCGGGGATCTGCTCTCCCGCCGGAGCTTCGACCTGCTGATCCTGGACATCAACCTGCCTGACGGCAATGGACTGGACCTCCTCCGTGCCCTCCGGCGGGAGAGTGAGATTCCCGTAATCCTGTTGACTGCCAATGACCTGGAGACAGACATCGTGGCAGGTCTGGAGCTGGGGGCGGATGACTATATCACCAAGCCCTTCTCTCTGGCGGTGCTGCGGGCCAGGGTGAATACTCAGCTGCGCCGGACCGCCGCCCCCCAGGCGGAACGGGTGCAGCTGGACGGCTTCACCTTCGATTTCGGCCGGATGGAGTTCTCCCGGAACGGCGTTCCGGTGGAGCTCAGCAAGACGGAACAGAAGCTGCTGCGGCTGCTGGTGGAGCACCGGGGCCAAACCCTTACCCGGGCCGCCCTGGTGGACCGGATCTGGACGGACGGGGCGGAGTATGTGGACGAAAACGCCCTCTCCGTCACAGTGAAGCGGCTGCGGGACAAGCTGGAAGACATGCCGTCCAAGCCCCGCTATATCAAGACCGTGTACGGCCTGGGCTACACATGGGCGGTGAACTGACATGACAGTGGAATATACCCTGCTGGCTCTGGCGGTTCCGGCCCTGCTGGCAGCGGCAGGATTCGCCGTCTGGACCCACCTGCGGACCCGCCGGATGCTGGACACTCTGGGCAAGATGCTGGATGACGCCATCCGGGGCGAGTTCCGGGAGTCCCTCTATGACGAGAGCCGCCTCTCCGCCCTGGAGACCCGGATGGCCCACTATCTCTCCGCATCCGCCGTATCGGCCAAAAATCTGGCGGAGGAGAAGGACGCCATCAAGACCCTGATCGGGGACATCTCCCACCAGACCAAGACTCCCATCGCCAACCTCCTGCTGTATGCCCAGCTGCTGGAGGAGCAGGACCTGCCGCCGGAGAGCCGGGAGTATGTCTCCGCTCTGGAGCATCAGGCGGAGAAGCTGCGGTTCCTCATCGACGCGCTGGTCAAAACCTCCCGGCTGGAGAGCGGCGTCCTTGCCATGACGCCCAAGCGTCATGGCATCCAACAGCTGTTGGATACCGCCTCGGCCCAGGCCGCTCCCGGAGCGGAGGCCAAAGCGATCACCCTGACGGTAGAGCCCACGGACCTGACCGCCCGGTTCGACCCCAAGTGGACGGCGGAGGCCCTGTATAATCTGGTGGACAACGCGGTGAAATACACCCCGGCGGGCGGCGCCGTCACCCTCCGGGCCGTGGGGTATGAGCTGTTCTGCCGCGTGGACGTGACGGACACCGGCCCCGGCATCCCGGAGTCCGAGCAGGCCAGGATCTTCCAGCGGTTCTACCGCTCCCCCTCCGCCAGCGAGGCGGAGGGCGTGGGAATCGGCTTGTATCTGGCCCGCCAGATCGCCGCCGGTCAGGGCGGATACCTGAAGGTCAGCAGCCGCCCCGGGGAGGGGAGCACCTTCTCCCTGTTCCTGCCGAGGGCGGAGGAGAGGACGTAGAAGGCGGCGCGTTCCGGCCCGGACATCCCAAATCTTTCAGAACTGTTAGATTTCAGAAAGAATGTGGAAAGATTTCTTTGGTACAGTCTGTATTGTCGAAAGGCAATACAGACTTTTCCTTGGAGGAATGAACAATGACGATCTTGGAAACAAAGGATCTGCGGAAGGTATATGGCTCCGGCGATACGGAGGTCCGGGCCCTGGACGGGGTCGATCTGACCGTGGAAAAGGGCGAATTCGTGGCGGTGGTGGGCACCTCCGGCTCCGGCAAGTCCACCCTGCTCCACATGCTGGGCGGGCTGGACCGCCCCACCGGCGGCACCGTCACGGTGGACGGCAAAGAACTCTCTGCCATGCGCGATGAGGAACTGACCATCTTCCGGCGGCGGAAGATCGGCTTTGTGTTCCAGAACTACAACCTGGTGCCGGTGCTGAACGTGTATGAGAACATCGTCCTGCCCATCCAGCTGGACGGCAACGCGCCGGACAAAGCCTATGTGGAACGGATCATTGAGACGCTGGGGCTGGAGGCAAAGCTCCAAAACCTGCCCAACAACCTCTCCGGCGGCCAGCAGCAGCGGGTGGCCATCGCCCGGGCTCTGGCGGCCAAGCCCGCCATCATCCTGGCGGATGAGCCCACCGGCAACCTGGACTCCGCCACCAGCCTGGACGTGATGGGACTTCTGAAGGTCACTGCCCAGAAGTTCAGCCAGACCATCGTCATGATCACCCACAACGAGGAGCTGGCCCAGATGGCGGACCGGATCATCCGCATCGAGGACGGCCGGATCGTGGTGCGGGGGTGAGCGCCATGATGAAGGTATCCAACGGCAAGACCATCCGCCGTCTGGGCTGGCGGTCCATGAAGGCGGCCAGGACCCGCAACCTCATCGCCGTTCTCGCCATCGCCCTGACCACGGTGCTGTTCACGTCCCTCTTCACCATCGCCATGTCCATCAACGACGGGTTCCAGCAGTCCAACTTCCGTCAGGTGGGCGGCTTCTCCCACGGCGGCTTCAAGTACCTGACGGAGGAACAGTTTAACGATCTGAAGGATGACCCCCTCATCGACCAGTGGGGAATGCGGCGGTTTATCGGAATGCCCACGGAGGTGCCGTTCAACAAATCCCACGTGGAGGTCAGCTACGCCGACGCCAATGAAGCCCACTGGATGTACTGCGACCCGGTGGAGGGCCGTCTGCCCCAGGAGGGCACCGACGAGGCCGCTACCGACACCCACGTGCTGGAGCTGTTGGGGGTGGAGCCGGAGATCGGCGCCAGGTTCACCATCTCCTTTGACGTGGACGGCCATACCACCACCCAGACCTTTACCCTCTGCGGCTGGTGGGAGTATGACGAGGCAATTGTGGCCAACCACATCCTGATTCCGGAGAGCCGGGCGGACGCCATTCTGGACGAGGTGGGAACCGTCCCGCCCGGAGAGGATGGCATGACCGGTTCCTGGAACCTGGATGTGATGCTGAAAAGCGGTTCCCGCCACATTGCGAACGATATCGCTCAAATTCTGGAAAATCACGGCTATCAGGATCAGAGCGCCGGAGCGCCGGATTATATCCACACTGGCGTCAACTGGGGCTATACGGGCGCCCAGCTCAGCGATAATCTGGACCCCTCTGTGGTGATTGCTGTGGCCGCCATGCTGCTGCTCATCATCTTCACCGGCTATCTCATCATCTACAACGTGTTCCAGATCTCCGTCACCAACGATATCCGGTTCTATGGCCTGCTGAAGACCATCGGCACCACGCCCCGGCAGCTGCGGCGGATCATCCGCCAGCAGGCGCTGACGTTGTCCCTGGCGGGCATCCCCCTGGGGCTGGTGCTGGGTTGGTTGATCGGCGGCCAGCTGACGCCGGCCATTGTGTCACAGCTGAACGGCGTGGTGCCCATGACCTCCGTGAGCCCGGTGATCTTCATCGGCGCGGCGCTGTTCTCTCTGGTGACGGTGCTGCTCTCCTGCCGGAAGCCCGGCCGCATCGCTGGCAAGGTCTCTCCCATCGAGGCGGTGCGCTACACCGAAGGCAGCGGCATCAAGCGCAAGACGAAAAAAGGCCGCAGGGGCGTGTCCCTGCTGTCCATGGCCTGGGCCAACCTGGGCCGCAGCCGGGGCAAGACCGCCGTCACCGTCACGTCCCTGTCTCTGGCGGTGGTACTGCTGACAGTGACGGTGAACTTCACCAACGGCTTCGACATGGACAAGTACGTGTCCAACTTCACCGCCAGCGACTTCATCGTGGCGGACGCCGGCCAGTTCCAGACCGGCGGGGACATCTTCAACACGGATATGGGCATCCCCCAGTCCGTCATTGACGAGATCAATGCCCAGGGCGGCATTACCGACGGCGGCGTGATCTACGGCAGGACCTCCATCGTCCAGGAGTTCGTGACGGAGGAGTACTACCGCTCTGTGTGGAGCCGTTGGAACGACGAGGCCACTCTGGACCTCATGGTGAGCGACATGGAACGCACGGAGGACGGCCTGCTGGCGGATGTTGCCCAGCTCTACGGCATGGGTGACTTTGCCCTGGACCATCTGACCGTGCTGGAGGGAGATCTGAACAAGCTCCGGGAGGACGGCGGGCGGTATGTGGCCGCCGTGTACAGCGATGATGATTACGGCAATCCGGAGCTGGACTCCCACTGGGCCCGGCTGGGGGACATCATCACTCTGCGGTATGTGGAGGAGATGGCGTATGTGGACCCGGACACCGGCATCGCCTATTCCAGCGTAGAGGACGTGCCCGCAGGGGCCAGTTATGTGGCGCGTGCGGTGAAATACCGGGACGTGGAATACGAAGTAGCCGCCCTGGTGACGGTGCCCTCCGCCTTCTCCTACCGCTACTACGGCGCGGACGAGTTCATCCTGAATGACCAGACCTTCATGCAGGACAGCGGCACAGACAGCGTGATGTACTACGCCTTTGATACCACCGACGAGGCCAACGGCGCCATGGAGAAGTTCCTGGCAGACTACACGGAGAACGTGAATCCCCAGTTCGACTATGAGAGCAAGGCGCTCTACGCATCGGAGTTCGAGGGGATGCGCTCCATGTTCCAGCTGTGCGGCGGGGCCCTCAGTTTCATCGTGGGGCTGGTGGGCGTGCTGAACTTCTTCAACGCCATCCTCACCGGCATCATCGCCCGCAAGCGGGAGTTCGCCGTGCTCCAGTCCATCGGCATGACCGGCAAGCAGCTCAAGACCATGCTGGTGTATGAGGGGCTGCTCTATGCCCTGGGGGCGGCTGGGATCTCCCTGGTGCTGACCCTGATTTTCGGCCCGGTGGCCTTCAAGGCGGTGGGGAGCATGTTCTGGTTCTTCACCTACCGCCTGACGCTGACCCCGTTCCTGATCGTGGCCCCGGTGTTCGCCCTGCTGGGCGTCCTGGTTCCCCTGGCGGTGTACCGCTCCGTCTCCAAGGCCACCATCGTGGAACGGCTGCGGGAGGTGGACTGATCCCCAGGGACCACTTTCCCGCAAAACAGCGGCACGGCTCTCAAGAGCCGTGCCGCTGTTCAAGTTCTTCGGCAGTATCCAGCTTTCAAGGCAGGTCCCGCTTGTATTTTTGGGGGGATTAGACTATACTGTAAAATTGAAAACCCCAGAGAGAAGGTGCTATATGGAATCTGTTAAAATCGGCTCTGTCGGCCTGGGCCGTCTGGGCTACGAACATGCAAAAAACTTAGCCGCATCCATTCCCGGCTGCGTCCTCCACGCCATCTGTAACGTGGATACCTCCCGTCTCCGGGCGGTGGCAGAGGAATTGGGCGTTCCTCATACTTACACCGATTTTGCCGCCATGTGCGCCGATCCGGAGTTGGACGGCATCGTCATCGTCTCCCCCTCTTTTCTTCATGTGGAGCAGATCAAAATTGCCATGGAGCACGGCAAGCACGTTTTCTGTGAAAAGCCTCTGGGCACCAATGTGGCTCAGTGCAAGGAAGCTGAAAAGGTTGTTGAGGCCCATCCGGAACTGGTGTTCCAACTGGGCTTCATGCGCCGGTTTGACCCCTCCTATGCTGAGGCCAAGCGCCGTGTGGACGCCGGTGAAATCGGCAAAGTGGTGCTGGTCCGCTCCTGCACCCAGGATCCCCGCAGCACCATTGAATCCACACTGAAATTCCTCCCCCACTCTGGCGGCCAGTTCCTGGACATGTGCGTCCACGATCTGGATCTGATCCGCTGGTTCACCGGCTCTAACATCCGTAACGTCTGGGCCATCGGCGGTGTCTTTGAGTTCGACCTCTGTCGGGAACTGCATGATACAGACAATGCCGCCGCCATGGTCCAGTGCGAAAACGGCGCCATGGGCTTTCTCTTTGCCAACCGCACCCATGCAGCAGGCTGCAATGTAGAGACGGAAATCGTCGGAACCCACGGCACGCTGCGCATCGCCCCCGTGGGCGCCCGGAACCTGCTGCAGGTCGTGGATGAGCATGGTGCGCGGCAGGAGTACTATCCGGACTTCATGTCCCGCTGGCACACCGCTTTTCTGGCTGAGATGCAGGCGTTTACGGACCACATCCGTACCGGCACACACCCTGCGGACCTGACGGTCTACGACGGCACCGCCGTATCCGAGGCGGCCTATCGCTGCAAGGAATCCTTTGAGACCGGCAAAATGCTCCCCATCCGCTGAGCCGCACTGCAAAAGTAATACTTCTTCCAACGCAAAAGCAAGAGGATCGTCCCGGAACTCCGGGGGATCCTCCTGCTTTTCAAATGGCATACAGGCCCCGTTATATCTGTCTCTTACCGGCGCCCGCCGCGGAAAGAGCCTCCGCGTCTCCCCCCGCCGCCGCGGAAGGAGCCTCCGCCAAAGCCGCCGCGACG
>NZ_KI271675.1:0-31390 GCF_000469445.2 Oscillibacter sp. KLE 1745
ATACACTAAATACAATATTGTATTTAGTGTATTTTAGGTTACAAGCACATCTTCATCCCATTGCTCATAGTTAACATTTGGCTTTTCTTCACCCCAGGTAAGTTTACACACGCCATAGTGCAGAGAAATTTTCCGTTCCAATTTGTCGCTGCCTGGCTTTTGTTCTATCCGTTCCCACTGGAATCGTTTGGCAACATAGTGATTGCGGACTCTATCCATATTCCATTCGTGCGTATGTCCAGACAGGCAAGCAGTGAGGGCTAGACCTTGATTCAACTGCTCAAATACCATCCTGTATGCCTGTTGGTCATTTTGGGACAGAAGTTCCGTGCGTCTGATTTCTGCAATGATCTTCTGGTATCGCTCGTTAATACTGCGCTCTGTTTCCTCTCGGCTCAATTGCTCCAGCAGGAATGTTAACTCATGATAAAGGCGGGTTTTCTTTCTGCGGCGTATCACCTTATTCCTGATGGCGTCCGGCAGGGTCTTTTCCTCGTTTTCAAGTAGCCACACCTGGATAAAATCATTGTCTAGTAGGGACTTTCCACTGGTGTATTCCAATTTCTCCAAGGAATCTTTAAGCTGGGAAAGCGCCAACTGACGGTCAGAATCTAGGTCCTTTTTGATCCCCTCTGCATATTGTTTGGTGATGTTGCGGCAGATATAGCGCTCCAAGTATTCGTCGGAAACATAATCTACTGGATAGCCAGGACCATGATGTCCCAGAAAAATGAGAAACCGTTCTTTAGACTCTGAGGTAAGACGATGGATTACCTGCTGAGCAAAGTCCTTGTCCAAATGAACCTTGTTGTTCCGGGCAGGGTTAGCCATAATGCTGGTATTGAAGCAGAGAAAGTCCACCCCCATCTTGTCGTACCGGCGTACTTCGTTCAAGTTGCTATCAATCAGTTCACCAATGTCCTCATCCAAAAGTTTGCGCACGAAATTGATATAGTAGGTGAATTTGGCCATAGCGCTGCCCTCTTTAGCTGCAGGCCTACCTCCTGCGCTAGCACGATGATTCTCACCGTGTTGGGTCTCCAATTCGTTCATAGACGCATAGTCGTGGTTGCCCGGAATGATTATGGTCCGGCGCTTCCAATCCTGACGTAAGATCTGCTCCCCACCTTCAATCTCACTCCACATACGAAATGCCAAAGCGCGGATCACTTCAGCTGCACAGTCATAGTGCCGTTCCAAATCACCCGCAGCTGAGCGCCCCTGGGCCACATCCCCGGTAATGACTAGGAAATCAAAGGGGCCATCTTCCAGTTTTAACCGAGTAATAGCTTTCTTAATTACCTGACAATTTTTCTCAGTCACATGAAGGTCAGAAATATGTAGGATCTGTAACGGATCCCCCTCTTTACTTCGACGGCTAATGTCTCGGTATTCCCGAAGCCCTGCCAACAAACTATATAGATCTCGCATCAGAGCTTGAGCCAGCTGCCCACGCAGAAAAAGTGTATCTCGTACCCTAAGCAAGGTGTTAGGACTATCTGGGTTCCAGGCATTCTCTATTTTACGCTGGCAGATCAGATAGGTTTGCTCTTCTCGATTAGCACCTTGAGCATCATAGAGTAGGATGGGAAGAAGCAGAAACTGTACATCTTGCCAGTTTTCGAGGGGCTTTCTCCCATCCAAAACCTCCACGCCGTTTTCCAGATAGACACCCTCGGTAATTGTCTGGATTTCTTCGTTCTTGACAAGTCGGTCCAGTAACTTTTCTGCTTCCCGACTGCCCAACTGGGAATCCAGACACTCCCGATTGACCGATGAGGCACAGAGAATACGGGTATCAGTTTGACGACGGAATACCAGATAACACATATCCGCACCTTGAATAATGCGGATACTATTACACAAAGTCTCATAGGCATCGGAAAGCTGATCCACAGGAATACCTTCAAGAACCTGTAGCTGATGATAAAGTAGGAGCATCCCACTCAGACAAGTAGCATCCTCCTTCTGGAGAGAAGAGAGTTTTCTAAAACGAAAAAGTTCTGCATTCGGATTCTGATACAGAAACTTCTCTCCATCACGGCTATTCTGATAAGACGTTTTAATAAATTGGCGAAGCTTATCCATTTGCCATGGATTTTCCAACTGCTGGTGGTTCCTAACCTGCTCCAGATCATAAGCCTGATGAAGGCGCTCTAGTCCCTTGACTAGCAGACGGGTATTTTCAAGGATCATGCTCCGATACATACGGTCTAATCCGTTATCCATTTCAATTCCCTCCCTCCGGATTCAGGAAACTTGCCTCAATCAAATGGCATCCGTTTTCATCGTCTCCGTAAGAGGATGTCCATTTGACCAGTTTGATCATATTTTGTTCTACCTGTATGCTGGTGGGAACGGGGTTAGAGCATTTGTATTCCCACGCTCCCTCTATTTCCTTGGCCAGGAAACTCTTCCGCAAACGGTCAAATGACGATATCACATGTTCCATGTTGTTCCGATGCAGAAAATATGTGGACTGCAGCCCAGCCAAACGTTTTAGCAGAGTTTGCAGAACCTGGCTACGTATCACCTCATCTATTTCCACCTTACTTTCCCGCAAGAAAGGTCGGGCAAACGTAAGATGTTTAGGGAGGTAATCCGATGCGCCGATAGCATAGGCCGTAAGATGGAGCATAAGTGTCAGAATGCCCTGGCGAACATGGTGATACTGGGCTAAGTGAGGGCGAGAAAGAACTTTAATAAAGGAAATTAGCCATTCTGCTTTGAGTGCCGGAGATTCTACTTCTCTCAACTGTTCTTCCATGAGCTCTGCCAAAATCATGGAGGTTTGGCGAGCACGTTCTGGGATACTTGTGGTCAAATGCCCCGCGATGGTGTCCAATTTTAAAAAGGAACGGTGTATAGCAGTCATACGCAAATAATTCTTTTGTGCGCAGACGATATCAATAAGGACTCGTACCCAGTATTCCGACTTGAGACACTGTGGGCGGTCTCCCACAGCAGCGGATGCGTCTTGAGAATGCCGCTTTACTAGGCGCTCTAGGTCGTAAAGAGTAAAGGTGTGAATGTGCTTCAGAAAATTCTCACTGTTCTCGCAGTGATTGTTTTCATCTATTTTCTTTTCATTCAGAAACTCCTCTACGCCCCATTGCAGCAAATGATACAACGCCAAGAGGTTTGAATAGGCATCAGGATCTACCGTAAAAATACCCACATGGTAACCGGAGCGTGTACGGTGTGGCTCTCTGACATAATTGTACAGCCATTGCCGAAGCCACCCGGCGTAGCCGCCACTGTACATTACCGTATTTTCCAGCCAGGACTGGTACTCTTTCAATGTTCGTTTCTTGTGTTTGAGTTGTAGACGGCGGAACTCATGGCCTAGCTCGTTCATTGCCGAACTATTCTCCAAGATGCGGTACTGCTCCGTCAATTCACATGTTGGACAACGATCGCGCCTGCTGTTGAAAGAAGGAACTGCCAGATGAAGATAGGCCCAAAAATGCTGTTCTGGGTCTTTCACATATGAGTTCAGTGTGTCATAGGCACTGCGGTTAATGAGGACAAAACAACCTTTGAAAATACTTTCTCTGTCATACGGCATCCCGGATTCCGCCATCAGCATGGTGACCAAATTCCTGGCTCTGATCAATGTGGATCCTGAGGTAATGGCAGTATTGACAAAGTAAACATTTACAGGTTTCACTCGATCAAATTGCCGAATTTCCCGGTACTCATCAGCAATATAGCTGAACTTTGCTCGCGCATCCTCCCGGTAGGTATCCGAAAGATTCATGTGAAGGAAACGCAGACTGTGCTCAAAGACTTGATCAATAACCGCCTTTGCAAAGGGAGAGTCCTCCTTGTGAAGGGGGGAGACAATGATATTGTAGGCATTGGGATCAACTGCGCTGCGCAGGCCTTGGAGCCATTGGTCAACGGTTTTCCGTTTATTTTCCGGATCTTTCCGTTGGGCACGGGAAAAATACCGTTCCATATCCACATAGAACTGAAAGTGGTTATTTCCCTCTGCAATATGGCCATAGTATACCAAGCCTTTGAGAAGCGCAAGCCGCCGGTCGTTTTCCTGTGGATCGGTCAAAAAGTGGGATGTACCCTGAAAATGGGCGTCCTCTAACAAGAAAATTTCCTTTGGCCTGGTAGAGGTTTTGTCCACATAGACCAGCACAGCTTCATCCTCTCCTGTCCCATGGGGATCGTGGCGCATTTCACTCCACTGAGCTTGGGGCGACAGGAGGAAACGACAACGAGTCTCAGGATCACCCTGTTTTTGGGGGCACAGGGTGATCTGATGGGTATCGGTCAAATACCAGTAGCGGGGAGAAATATTCTTTGAATCCTCTCCTACCAAAATTAGGACATAGTTCTCATAAGGAAAACGGCTATCCGCCCACCGGGCTTGGATCTCATCCATAATGTGGTACAGAGTGGACATGGTGGTTCCAATGGGTAAAATCACCACATAATCTCCATGATTGAGAAGATCTTCCCGGTCGTTTGGATGCATTTGTTTTAGCTGAGGGGAGAGATGAATCCGCTCATCCTCCTGGCTGTTGGCGTAAATTAGATACTGTGCTTTCTCCCCTTCTTTCGTCAGCAACTGTGCAATCTGTTCGGTAAGCACCGAGGAGTAAAACTCATACCCTACCACCACCAGAGGCCGATCTGAATGCTCGGAGAGTTGTGTCAGCAAATGGCGGACAATCAAGTGAGAAAATCGGTAAATAATCCCCACGTTGTGAAATAGAAGCTCTGCCTCATAGAAACTGGAGAGGTAGATATTCGAGTGAAGCCGAACCCGGATATCTTTCAGTTGGCATCCGTAGGGACGCTTCCACAGGTCCTGTTCTAGCGCTCGCTCCATTCCCTCCAAAAACCAGCTTCTTTGATCTTGCGGAGCTTGGAGTGAGGCTGTGAGGAACAAATCAAAGGGGAACTGTGGTACTGCCGTCTCCTGCTCCGTTCGGGTCAGATAACGAATTTGCGGCAGCAGTTCCAAACTGGGACCAGTGTTGTAGTAGGCAAATGTACGCGCTGTGACCCGCGCAGAACCAGAACACTTTCCAGCCAAGAGAAAATGAACCTGAGGAAAGTAGCAGCTGTGCTCCTCTTGATAGCTGCAAAGGGCAATCTGGCTCTCGCCCATCCATTGTACATCACTGAGTTGTTTATCATAAAAAATAGAAAACATACGAACTATCTCACTGATAAACATCTCATCAGGAAGCATCAAGGCCAGCAACACAGGTTCCTGTTGCTTTTGACGTTTCACTAGTAGATAAAAAATTGCTTTGGCCAGAATCTCCGAAAAGACAACGTCTCTAATCAGCATAAGATCCAACAGCCAGAGATCATTGAGATTGTTTATCCAGTCATTCAGTTCCTTATAAAGCTGGGTAATCAAATTCTCTTTGTTGTGGAACCATGTATTCTGACGGTTTTGGATAGATGGCCTCGTTGGCAGAAACGGAGACTCAGGAGGCATCAGCTGAACGCTCTCCTGGAAAAATGGCCCCTGTTTGTCCCGGACGGCCTGTGCCTGTAAGCGAAGTACTCTTGGGCGGTATTCTGGTCCCCTCAATGTTTCCAACTGCAAAAGGCTCTCGGGCGGAGAACTTCGCTCAGAGGACTCACGTATATCGTTCCAATGGGGGTGAAGCGGAAGTAAGACGTTGAATTCCGTGTAGGGCTCATCAGACTTTATCTGGTCGTAGCATTTTTTTACCTGGGCTTGGGAAAAGGAACTGTATCGTGTCTGTTGCCCAAGCATTCCGGGAGATAAAACGCTGAAAAGGCCCCCATTCAGCTGGACCGTCTTTTCCAACAACCGCAGGCCATAATGTTTGGCAATGTCCTCCGTATGCTCTGCGTTACAGCGATAAGAAAAGACCTGATTCAGGGACATGTCGGTCAAGTCTGCTATGCCCCGGTTATGGGCGAAGGTTCTGACAATGCCCCAAAGTTCTTCGTGTCCTCCTTTCGAGACATACCGCGCGTCATTGAGTACTGAGAACTCTAGGCAGAACTTTGTGTATCGGTCCAGCGTGTAGTCCAGGGACAGCCTTGCCTGCCTAGAGTCACCGGTCTGCCCCTGTTCGGCATGATCTGTCCACAATCTGCCCTGGCGCCGGTAAATATCCAGACGGGTCTGGGCAGCCTCAGCCACTCGCAGCGGTCCTTCAGCCATGATGTTGACATCGCTGATGCGGACGGATATGTAGCTGCGCTGCATCTGACTGTGAAGGCAGGCATTTTCCATTAGTTGGAGAAGCCCCTCGGCATATGAGACGGCATCCAGGCGGGTACAGCGCAGGGTCTCCATATCGATATGCCAACATTTTTTATCGTCTCGATAAAACAAATCCTTACTGTCGGAAAGACTGCGCAGAAATATGGTCCAAATCAGCCTCGCCAGTAAACCTAGGCGGGGCAGTTCGCTGTTCAAATACCGCAGCAGGGCCCGACTCAGGGCCTGCTTGTCCTCTCTGCTCATGGTCTCTTTCCCCGCACCGGACATATCTCGCTGTAAACGCCACAAATTTTGCATACAAAGCCAGCGCAGCAGGCTGCTCGTTTCTCCATTGCTCTCAGGGAACACCAGAGGCTTCTGCTGAAAATCTTTTACATCCAAATCCTGAATTTCTGTGGTGTCCCCTGGATCTACCATAGCGAAGTAGGGAATCATCCACTTCCGGTTCTCTGTCCCTATGCAAAGCAGGGGGAGAATGCGGTAGAAATCGTAGGATAGGTTACGCCGGCCACGGATAATCTGCTTCCCGCAAAAAATCTCCAGATTAATATTCCGCAGAGCGGTCATCACGGCTAGATAATGTTGTATCCGGAATGCATCACTTTCTTTCTCTACTCTAATTTGAAGAGTAAAAGGGTATCGTACCAGATGGTATTGGTCTAGGCGATCCAACTCTACAAAACAGTAGCGTAAACAAAAAAGTTGCTGATCATCCAATTGGTTTTTTATAGACGTATGGACCGTCAGTTGCGTATAAGTCTTAATTTCCTTCGTTAGTTTCGTCCATCCTATCGGAGTGTTGTTGATTTCAATCGTTTTCTGTACCTCTGATGCCATTCCATTCTCCCCTCTAAATTGTACCTAAAATACAGTTCAGTATGTTTTGGCAAATCTTTTCTCGTTTTCACACAGCAATTTTTATATTTTTATGTCAGTATAGCACAGAATATGGGTTTTAGGTAGCATTTTCCAAAATTATTATGTGGAAGACCAGTAGAGAAAATTAGATATTGTATGCTTTGATTCGGCCATCTTTAATCATATTGTAAACAGTTTGATTACTAACACGCAGATAGTCTGCTGTTTCCTCCAGATTTAAGATGCCAACAGCTGGTTTATCATTCATGACCCGAATGATCTTGTCAATCATTTGGATTTCTTTCGCTTCATAGACTTCATTTCCGCAGCTTTCACATCTGTAACCTTGGATACCTTTAATTTCTATTTCTTTTCCGTTAAATTGAAATATTTGGTTCATCATCTGCGGCAACATCTTCCCGTGGCAGTGATCGCACACCTTAAAAGTAACCATATCCTTCGCAATAAGCGGGGCAATGCCTGGTTTGAGAAGCGTCGGGAGGAATACTGTACTTTGATTCGTGAGGTGTTCAATGGGTATCGACAAGTGTTGGGTGCTGAGAAAATCCGTACAATCCTTGCTCAACGCGGACAACAGAGTCAGCAAAGAATATGTGGCAAAACTGATGTGCGAAATGGGGCTGTCCAGCATCCGTACAACTGCCAAGAAGGACTATTTAAAACTCCATGAGCCAGAGGAAAAAGAATATTCTCCGACAGCAATTCCAGGCAGACCGGCCAAATCAAATTTGGGTCAGTGATGTCACTTGCTTTAAGTTAGGGAATCACTATCTTTACACGTGTATGATTTTAGATTTGTTTTCCTGTAAGGTCATCGCTTATAAGATTTCAAAAAAGAATAGCACTCAGTTGATCACATCTACGTTCAAAATAGCTTGGGAACAACGCACTCCTGAAGCCAAGCTTATTTTTCATAGCGACAGAGGTTCTCAATATGCATCTCGTCGTTTCCGGCAATTACTTCATGAACGCTTTATAGTACAATCATTTTCCAATTCCGGCAAGCCTCATGACAATGCCGTGGCTGAATCCTTTTTCGCCACATTCAAAAAGGAGGAAGCCTATCGTAAGAACTACACATCTGAAGCGGACTTCAAGTGGAGAGTTGATTCCTATATTGAGTTCTATAATACTCAGCGACCACATCACACATTGAAAAATTTGACCCCATGTCAAGTAGAAGATGTTTTTATGAAAGGCAACGCATGAGGGAAACAGAAGTGGCATCAGAGAGGTTCGAATCTCACCGATTACACGTTTTCCACTTCAGTTTTGCGCTGTTTGTGTTTTGCAAGTGACACCAGGCAAAAACGAGCAAAAAGCCTGAAGCCCTTGATATAACAAGGATTTCAGGCACAAATTGACCCCACCTAATCCGAACAATGGCAACAATTTGTTCAGACTAGGCAGGGTCAGCCAAGGAAGCAAAATGTTCAACCTTGTAATATTACTTGTTTGGATAGTCTTCAACAAAAATGTTTACTGATCAGAGTAAAACGCGTCACCACACTCATTCTCGAGCAATGCATCTAACATTCCAAGGCTTTCAAATGGTATTCCAAACGCCGCAACAATCCAATAATCAATCACAGCATAACGAAAACGGCCATCTATTGCGGTCATTCCATTCATATTTCTTATCAGTACAATATCCGGGTTTGAATTGCCGAAGTTAAACTCGGGAGTTATGGCTGATAAGAGTCCATTGACCTTGATATTGTCAGCGGCAATAACAAATTTGTCCAGGTGAAAAAAGCGGTCATTCAGGTAATAGTTTTTGAACAGCAGGAACAGCGTTCCACAGAGATCCGTTTCAAAATTGGGCACTTCAATAAATTCAACATTTTTATATGTGGTAAGGAGACACGATAAATCGACACCGTCCAAGCATTCACTTCTGCCGACCTCTTTCACAAACACGAGCAAATATTTATCGAAATCGTTCTCTGCTATCTGGTTTAAAAACAAGGACACCAGGGGGCGCAGGTCCATCTTACTAACATCTATATCGTGCAGCTTGTGATATCGGCCATATATCTCATTGCACACACTGTAGAAGTAATGAAAATCTACCAATACCAAGTTGTGATATTCAGATATGGCTCTTTTGATGGGAACAATACAGTTCAGATCATATCCCGGAACGCTGTATAACGAAAAATCAAAGTCCATGTGTTTTTGGACATCAGAAGACAGCCTGTCCGGAATATCGCAAAAAGATTTGGCCAGCTCATGCGGCATATAGGGCTCGCGGATAGACGGAAGTTCAACCAGTGTGGGGAGTTTGCTTGTCTCGTTCGCATACTTCACACACATTTCCTCCAACTCAGGTCTGAATGCGAATGCGCAGTATACATCATCGTTGTTTCGTTTGATCCATCTTTTTAAAAAGAAGTTTTGAGATTCGCTATTCATCCTGATATAAAAGGCCACATGATAATAGCTGGAATATATAAAGAAGTAAAATGGATTTTTTGTATGCAGAGATTTCATGACAGCGCGCTTGAAGTACGGATTCTCCCAAACCTCCTTATCCATGAGGAAATTCAGCATAAATATCGTGTGGTCCGAAAAATTTGATGTGGAAAACACGCTGTCCCGCCGGTTAATAACAGATGTGAAAAATCCGTCCTGGATGTCCTTTTTGAAGATATAATAGCCCATATCACGGAACCACTCTATCTTACTGCCTATAACGACGCCATAAAATGTTCCGCCGTAGCCTTCCTGTATGCAGCGGTTTTTTATTGAGTAGCATTGTGCGCAACCGATCACCTTTGCCAAATAGTCGTGTTCATCACCTTCCGCATACTCCTGATCGATTATTTGATTGATATCTGCAGAAAAAAAAGCATTTTTTCTTCCGGCTCCAATCTCGCATCTGTCTGTACAGGAAAAACGGTTCTCCTCAAACAAATAAATTTGAGGATGCCGACCTTTTTCCACCACGATCGCACTGATCCCTCTGTCTTGATAATTATTCGTGATGATATTCCGAAGGATTTCCAATGTCAACATCTCCCGAAGACTGTAAACATGTGTCAACAATTCTATTATCGTTGGCACATCTCCAGAAACTCCCAAGACAAAATCATCATTTATCTTTATGATTTTAAGCAAACCTTCCTGCACATAGTACTTCCCATACAGTCCCTGAACCTCTCCAAAGGTACTGATGCCTGCTTGTATATCATCTTCAAAGGAGGATATAGCGGATTCCGACAACATAAAGACTTGCTCATTCTTTTTCCAAGCTATGCAATAACTCATATCAGACAATCCTCCTGTCATAAATCATGCCAATCACCAAAAAGCGCATCATTATAAGTACGCAAGTTTCCTTTTTGTAGAATAATAACTCATCTCTCGCATTTCCCGTACTATAATCGTACCATAGCTAAATTGAATTTCCTTCTCTACAATGATATTCTACACCATTTTCCAGGAGGAATCAAACCATGCGCATCAGCATAGAGGAAAAGCAAACTCTGGTTGCCCGCTACCGGGCCGGTGAATCTGTCGCCGAGATTTGTGCCGACTCCGGCGTGGCCAGAAGTACGTTCTATACATGGATCAAGCCGTACACTGTGACCATGACAGACTCCGGTCATGCCGTCAGCTAGCAGGCGTTTATTAAAACGAAACAGAAACTTCAAAAGTTGGAGCAGAAGATTGAGATTCTTCAAAGGGTCAACTGCACGGTTTCAGCGCCGCTTCAAGAAAAGCTACAAGAGCTTGCCAAACTGCATGGTCAGTATAGTGTCCATGCCTTATGCGAGGCGCTTTGTGTATCCCGCGGTACCTTCTACAACCATATCTTCCGGCGAAAAGAGGTAACTGCCTATGATAAACGCAGAGTAGAGATGAAAGAGCATATCCAAGCAACTTTCGATGAGAGCCCGCAAAGGTTTGGCGCAAACAAAATCGCTGCTGTGTTAGCCGATCGAGGCGTTCGGACTTCGCCCAAGTATGTGGCTGAACTGATGAGAGAAATGGGATTACAAAGTGTATCCATCTACTCCAAACGCGATTATCAGAAAAGTGAGCGGCTGGCAAAAAAGCAGAACATGTTACAGCGGCAATTCAAAGTGGATGAACCGAACCATGTTTGGGTCAGCGACGTCACTTGCTTTAAGGTTAGAGGCAAGTATCTCTATATCTGCGTAATCCTCGACCTTTTCTCACGTAAAGTAGTGGTCCACAGAGTATCGCCAAAGAATAGCACCTATCTGGTCACCTCTACCTTTCGTCAGGCATATCGGAACAGAAACGAGCCCCAGCAGCTGATGTTTCACAGCGACCAGGGCCCACAATATACATCCACCACATTCCGGAAACTGCTTCGCATGAACAAGATTCTCCAGTCTTTCTCGAAGTCCGGCCGTCCTCATGACAACGCTGTGGCAGAGTCCTTCTTTGCCTCCATAAAGCGGGAGGAGATCTATCGGACACAGTATCACTCTAAGCGCCAGTTCATGAAAAGCGTTGATACTTATATAGAATTTTATAACACTAAGCGCCCCCACAGCACGCTCAACCACAAGACACCGGATGGGTGCGAATTGCTCCATGTGCAAAGGAAAGAGCGGACAGGCTGATCTGGACAAAGGGTTCAAAGCTTGGTATTTTTCGTTTTTCAACCACCAAGCTTGTGACTTTTATCTTTACGATATAAATTACCGGGCTGTGCATGAGAAAAGAGAAAGCCTGAAATAACAAGGCGTTCTCCTATAAAATGAGGGTAGAAGTAGTGGACAGTCTAAGAAAGCTGTTTAATACTCCTCCCCATGTCCCAAAATGAAATATCATCGTTCTTAAGATGTCTAGATGAGGCTAACTCTGAAATCGTTTTTTGAAATTAGGAATAGGTATCAAATTTTAATTGTGGGTCGAAAGACGTAGGGGATAGATTTACTGTGAGTTCCCACTTGGTCATAGTCAACCTTACAGCGAGCGACCTTTTCAAATTGTACCGCCAGGAAAAAGTCAAAACCAACGAATATAGAAATCGTCTTTACATTGAAAGTAGGGTGAGCAAAAGCTATTTACATTTCTGGATAATCAATAGTAAGCCGGATAGCATTTGCCTGGGACCAGTCTGTCAGTGCTCCATAGCAACTGAGGCAAGGCTGAAATTTGACATATAGCTCCGCATCCGTAGGAGTTTTGATGCCGCCACGTGACGCAACTTCTGCCAAGATCTTTCGTTCACAGCAGGAATAATCTTTTTTTATACTGTCTGCCTGCTTTTTATCAAATACAGACGGCAATTCAGCACGCATGGGGCCATATTGTATCAAGTGTAGATTTCGATCAATTTTACAACGGATAATTCTGTCTACAACATCAGCGGAAAAAATAGCTAAATCTACTTTGATATAGCTACTGATATTCTGAAACGCCACCAGATTGTTGGCAGAACATCCAAGAGTGTTTTGTACTTGCGTATCCACACAATCCCAAAAGCCGCTGAAAGCCAAAATTCGGGGACCATTTTGAATGTCCAGCAATGCAACACATCGTTTCTTATCTTTTATGTATTCATTATATAAGTTTGTCTTTTCTTTTGGACTTAAATCAAGGGTTTGAATTGCATTATCTACTCTCTTAAGCAAATCCTCTATCGAACTTGCGCTTCCCACTGTGCCATTTCCATTGATCATCTGGCAGGCATCATCTGCAAGAGATTGCAATCCACTCCAGAGGGATTTCTGATAATGCTCAGACCATCTATCTGTTCCTTCTGGTTTCCAATCGGGATGTACTTTTCGAATGTATTCTTCTAGTTCTGATAGTCTGCGGAGAGCGGGATTCTCCTCCCGCCACGCCTGATTGACTAAAAAATCATAAACCTTTTTGCTGAAATCACGCACGCGATTATAGGTCACTTGGCGTTCTTTCGAATGGAACAAATCAAGAGAAGAGAGTTCCCCCAAATCGCTGCCATAGGTTTTTTCAAGATCTTTCTGGAGCTTTTGGGCAGACCTCTGCAGATTTTTTCTTCGCGCATCTGTTACATGAATATGGGAAAACTCTTTTGCCATCTCATAGAGCTGGCTGAGATCTTCTGCGGAAAGAGTCGTACCATTTTCCTCGCCTGCTTCTAAAAAGCATCTCAGCAGAAAAGGCTCCTCCGGTTGCCATTTGCTAAGCAAGTTATCATCCTGGGTGCTGAGATTCTCATTGAACTTTTTTATAGTTTTCCCACAACTGTCGACTAATTCTCCAAGAGCTGTTACTATACGGTATAGTCGATACTCTAATTTTACATATGAGGAAAAGCTACCATCTTCTAAATCCTGTTCTCTTCCCCTTTGGCGATCTGATAACCAGCGTATATCCACCAGACGCTCAGGAACGCTCCAGTAACTCCTGATATCTGCTTTAGTATCAAAAGTATTGGAATGTAGTACCTCCTGAATAGTCATCTCATTCGGCAAGGACTCAATAAAAGCAGATGCTCTCCAAGTCAAAACAATTTTTTCGTGTCGAATATCTGTATCCTCAATAAAGTGATCTCTTGAATCCATATATGTCCTTTCAAACTATGTCAGAAGAAACTCGTTTTTCTAACAATGCATTATCCTACCCTAATTTTTATCATGAGTTTGAATCAAGTGCTTTCGCAAGTATTATACCAAACGACTCGCTATAAAGATAGACTTAATTCGACAACAAACCAGAATATTTACTGCGTTTTCAATCCAATCTACAACCCAAATCTTTATAAAACAGGAACGAAAAAAGTCTAATCACCTATAAACCAAGTATAAGAGTATTGTATAGGTTGAATCCACGGTTCACTACTTCTGCATTTCCAAATGAAAAATGCAATTTTACAACATTTATGTTAGTAATTCCTTCAGGCACTACGTTATTAGTGCTATAATCAAATCGGTTTTTATTCTAATTATTATATCATCGTGTACCATCCCGAGCAATGAATAACTTAGCTTTATTGACCCATTTTGAAGAATTTGACTCCATGTCAAGTGGAAGATATTTTCATGGAAGGTAACGTATGAGGGAAGTACAAGTGACATCAGAGGGGCGCGAATCCTGCCGTTTATACGTTTTGCGTTTTGATTTTGCCCTGTTTGTATTTATTGAGTGACTATAGAGCCTCTATAATAGGAGAGCCAGAAGCCATTGTGCCACAATGGCTTCTGGCATAAAATGACCCAACCTAAACTGAACAATGACATCTCTTTGTTCAGTTTAGGTTGGGTCATTCACCTTTGGCCCGAGATGGGAGACTCGAACTCCCGGCCTGATGGTCCCAAAGAGATTCTCGGCATTTTTTGTGGTTGTTTATAGTGGTTTATAGTCATTTCCGCTCCAAAACAATTACTTTTTAACGCTCTTGTTTCCGCTGTTTTCGTGTGCTCCGACGCTGTCTGTGGTCTTACATGTGGTCAGAGGGCCCTTCTTGACCAGGTGCCGTTACCTGGTTAGAAGGGCTCTTTTCCCTGTTTGTATTTGGGGTATTGTACCTTCGATGAGACCAAGAAGCAAGGTATTTTTTCAAGCCAGGCGTATCAATTTTTAACACGCCTATACAAAGAATAACTCCTGCGAAGTCACCTGATTTCACCGGAGGTGTTTTACCTTGCTATAGATTTGCTGATTCAGTATAATGGAAAAAACTACATATCAATTACTCGGCTTTGGCCCGACCAATACGATGTGATAGTCATGGTTCCGAACACTGATGCTTTAGGGGGTATTTCGATGAAATTCATTCACCTCTCTGACCTGCATTTAGGTAAGCGGGTCAATGAGTTTTCCATGCTTGAGGATCAACAATACATCCTCACAGAGATCCTCCATATCATTGATACAGAGAAACCGGACGGGGTCCTAATTGCTGGAGATGTCTATGACAAGTCGGTGCCTTCCGCTGAGGCAATAGCTCTATTGGATGACTTTCTGGTGCGAATGTCCAAACGAAACCTTCGACTCTTCCTGATCAGCGGCAACCATGATTCTCCGGAGCGCATGGCCTTTGGTGGCCGGCTGATGGAGAGTAGCGGCGTCTATCTGGCTCCAGTTTATGACGGCAAGGTTACTCCCATTACGCTCATCGACGAATATGGTCCAGTAAAAGTTTATCTTTTGCCCTTTGTGAAACCGGCCCATGTACGCCGCTGCTTCCCCGAACAGGAGATTTCCACCTATACGGACGCCCTGTGTGTGGCCATTGAGGCCATGAATGTGGACCAAGTAGAAAGAAACGTATTGGTCACCCACCAGTTCGTTACCGGCGCCACCCGGTGCGACTCGGAGGAGTTGTCCGTGGGCGGGACAGACAATGTGGATGTGTCTGTCTTTGAGCACTTCGACTATGTGGCTCTGGGCCACATCCACGGCCCCCAACAGGTGAGCCGGGAGACGGTGCGCTACTGCGGCACTCCTCTGAAATACTCCTTTTCGGAGGCGGGACATCAGAAGTCTGTAACAGTGGTGGAGCTGGGGACGAAGGGAGCCGTATCCGTCCGCACGGTGCCCCTTGTTCCCCGGCGGGATATGGTTGAACTGCGTGGTACCTATGAGGAACTGACCTTCCGCGGTTTCTATGAGGGGACAAGCTACCAAGAGGACTATATCCACATAACTCTCACAGATGAGGAGGACATTCCGGATGCTGTGCGTAAACTCCAGATCATCTATCCCTACCTGATGAAGCTGGACTATGACAACAAACGTACCCGTGCGGGAATCTGTCTGGATGGAGCGGAAGACGCAGAGCACAAATCACCTCTGGAGCTGCTGGAGGAATTTTATACGCGACAGAATGGACAGCCTATGGGCGAGGAACAACATGCTTTCGCCCGGATGTGGATGGAGCAAATTTGGGAGGAGGGTGAGGAATGAGACCACTGAAATTGACTGTATCCGCCTTTGGGCCTTATGCAGGGACGGTGGCCATTGATCTGGAACAGCTGGGTGAGCAGGGGCTCTACTTGATCACTGGGGACACCGGTGCGGGTAAGACTACCATCTTCGATGCTATCACCTATGCCCTCTACGGAGAACCCAGCGGAGATGACCGGGACCCATCTATGTTTCGCTCCAAATATGCCAAGCCTGAAACACCCACCCAGGTGGAATTGGTATTCTCCTACGGTGGAAAAACCTATACCGTCCGCCGGAATCCGGAGTATGAGCGTCCCGCAAAAAAGGGTAGCGGTACGACAATCCAGAAAGCAGATGCGGAGTTGCATCTCCCAGACGGCCGTCTGATTACCAAAGCCCGAGAGGTCACACGGGAGATTACCGGAATCATCGGCCTCAACCGCAGCCAGTTTTCTCAGATCGCCATGATTGCGCAGGGAGATTTCCGCAAGCTACTGCAGGCTGATACCAAAAGTCGTCAGGAGATCTTCCGGGAAATTTTCAAGACCCGGTATTACATGGTGTTTCAGGAAAAAGTAAAGGGCCAGGCCATTGAACTTCAGCGGGACTGCCAAGCTGCTCGGGCCAGCGTGCAGCAGTACATCAGTGGCGTAGTCTGTCAAGAAGATGATCTGTTGCGGCCCAACCTGCTGAAAGCTCAGTCAGGAGATCTTCCCCTTCAGGAAACCGTTGAGCTGATCCAGCGTTTGATCGATCAGGATCAGGAGGCCGAAGGAGCCTGTCAGAAGGATTTGGACCGTCTAGACTGCACACTAAAAGAGACCTCCACCCTGCTGGGGAAGGCTCAGGAAGCTCAAAAGGTCAGAGAAAAGTTGGAGCAGGATCGCAAAGAGCGGGAAACGCTGGCATTGCAGACGGAGGCGGCGCAGAAAGCCCTGGATGCGGAGCAAGAAAAGGTGCCCCGTCAGGAATCCCTGAGGAAAGAACTGGCCGCTTTGGAGGCGGAACTGCCCCGGTATCAGGAACTGTCCAATCAGGAGGCGGTTCTGACTGCCTTGGTGGAGAGCATTGGGTCATTGGAGAAAACATGCAGCCAGCAGGCAGAGGAGCAAACTGAAAAGGAAGGCTTACTGGGAAAGTGGAAACAAGAACTGGATGGGCTGGCCTTGGTGGATGCAGAGCAGGAACGCCTGCTACGTGAGCGAGATCAGGCCGAAGGCCGCCAAGCCGTACTGGCCGCTTTGAAATCCCAGATCGAGCAATGGCAGGTATGCCTTCAGAAGATCAATACTGAGCAGCATCAACATGAGGAACTGATCCAAAAACAGACGGAATTGGCCGCCCGATTGGCCGAAGAAAGGGAGCGCCTGCGGGCCAACCAGGAGACGTTCCAGGCCTCTGCCGGGCTTTCCGAAGAAAAATTGGAACTCCTCCATCGCCAGGATCAGGCTCAGAAGAGACAACAGGCTTTGGCTGATCTGCTATGTGAACTGGACAAATACAACGAAGAGGAAACCTCTTTGCAAGTAGCCCAGTCGGACTACGAACAGGCCAGAGAGCGGTCCGAACAGTTGGAGGAAACTTACCGATGGAAAAATCGCGCTTTTTTAGACGAACAGGCCGGCCTGTTAGCTCAGTCGCTGGCGGAAGGCCAGCCCTGCCCGGTGTGCGGCTCTCTCCATCATCCTACCCCCGCCCAGCTGTCCGGTGATGCCCCTACCGAGGCGGAATTGGAGGAAGCCAAGGCCGCATGGGAAGAGGCGCAGCAGAAAACACAGGATACTAGCATGGCTGCCGGAAAGCAACGGGCTACCCTCGAAGAGCAGGAAAAACAGTTGATTCGGGCAATGACAGATTATATTGATTCGCCGGTTCTGAGCAGAGCCCGCGAACAACTTGTCGCCTGTCAGACGTATGGGGCGAAAGAACTGGCCCGGCTGCACCAGGTGCTGTTGGAGAAGGAGGCCCAACTCACCCATCGTGCAGAACTGGAACAGGAAATTGCCCGCCAAGCAGAGTATCTGACAGAGTTGGAAGAGCAAGCAGCGGAAATGAAAGAAAGCATCAAGCGGACTGAGGTCTCTCAGGGTACGCTAGACGGACAGCGAGCGCAGTTGGAGGACAACCTTCATCGGGAACTATTAGCCCATTTACAGGCTTGCTCTCTGGAAGACGCTCCTGAGGCAATTACCCAGGCTATATCTGAGGTGACGGAGAAAATCGCACAAATGGCGAAACTGGAGCAAGAATTTGGGGACAAACTACAAAAAAAGCAGAAGTTGAATCAGAAGATCCCTCTGGTTGAACAGGAACTGCGGATGTTGGAGGACTCCGCCAAAAAACAAAGTGAAGACCTGGCAGGTACCAGAAGTCGGCAGGCGGAACTGTCCGGACAGATTCAAACACTGCGTGACCGACTACCTTTCCCGGATCAGGCTAGTGCCCAGCAGAAAATTTCTTCATTGCAGGAGGAACTTTGGACACTTGCTGATGCGTTGGAACAAGCCCGCAGAACAGCCGAAGACCGGCAGAAGAAGTTAGCCGCTGCCGATGCTGCAATCAGGGAACAGGAGGATTTTCTAAAAAGCGCACAGACAGCGGATATGGAGGTATTGCAGCAGAAAAGCGACGAACTGACCCGGCAGCGTGCGGAGATAAGTGAGGCGCAGAAAACCATCCATACCCGCCTGGTTACCAACCAGACCGCACTACAAAACATCTGTGAGAAAGCGACGGACCTGGAACAGTCGGAAAAACAGTACAAGTGGCTGCAGGTGCTCTCGGATACCGTGAACGGACGGCTGCGGGACCGGGAAAAAATCGCTCTGGAGACCTACATCCAGATGACCTTCTTTGACCGCATCATCCAGCGGGCCAATCTCCGGCTGCTGGTCATGTCCGGCGGCCAATATGAGCTCAAGCGCCGGATGGAGGCGGACAATAACCGCAGCCAGAGCGGCCTGGAACTAGATGTTATCGACCACTACAATGGCTCCGAGCGCAGCGTGAAATCTCTCTCCGGCGGCGAATCTTTCAAGGCATCCCTTTCTCTAGCCCTTGGACTTTCTGATGAAGTGCAGTCCGCCGCGGGGGGAATTCGACTGGACACCATGTTTGTGGATGAGGGATTCGGCTCCCTAGATGAGGAGTCCCTTGCCCAAGCCATCCGGGCCCTCACGGGTCTTACGGAAGGAAAACGTCTGGTAGGCATTATCTCCCATGTGACGGAACTGAAAGAAAAAATAGAGAAGCAGATCGTTGTAACGAAGGAGAAAACCGGAGGCAGCCGGGTAGAGATCATAGTGTAATAGCTCACGTGTGTCTCAAAACACTTTTTGTGCAAAGGAGCAGTTTCCATTTGTTTGTTTTTTACAGGAAACTGCTCCTTAATTTTGTACTGGCACATGAAGAAAACTTTAGGCAGATATGCTTGTGTTAAATTAATCTGTCACAAATATTTCAAATAGTCTGGTACAAGCATGTTCTATAAAAATATTTTTCTGCGCAATCGGACAAAACATTTATAGACTTTCGTGGAAATTTTGATAGAATTATAAGTGAAGCAGGGGAGATCTTGCAGTTGGAAAGACCAACTGAGTTATGGCCTTACACTTTACATAGACTGGGGAGAAACCGGTGTTATCGATCGTATATACCCCTGCTTCTTTTTTGGAGGTTATTATGGAGTTCGTTGATATTTTCGATACCGATGTTCCCGCGAAAGTTTTAGCCGAGCACTGCAGCCGCTCAAAGCCCGGTGCAGATAAAATTAGTTACAAAAGTTTTAAAACTCACTTTCCTCAGGAAATCGGAGAAATCAAGACTCGTATTTCAAACAATAAATATAAGTTTACCCGTTTTGAAATAATGCTTAAAGCAAAAAAGCATTATAAATTGCCTCGTCTAATTTTTAAATCCTCTATTAGAGATCGACTTGTAGCAAAATTGATGTCTGAGTATTTGTATCAATATTATGATGAAAGAGGGTATTCCCCCACAAAAACCCGTGATGGTGTACTTTCTATAATCCACGGTGCAATTAATGAACAATTATCTTCTGGCAACTTTAAGTATAATTATTTTTTAAGACTTGATATTAGTAATTATTTTGATTCTATTAATAGGCAGTTGCTTATTTCTCAGCTCGAGAAAGACGGCTTAGATGAACATTTTATTTTTCTTATAAAAAAACTGTTCTATACAATGGATTTATCAATAGATGTTCCTAATGGAAAAGGCGTTCCCCAAGGTATTTCTGTTTCTTCTATATTGGCGGAACGATATCTAAAAGAACTTGATGAGAAATATTGCAGCTCATTTTTTAAGGGTTTTGTTTGCTTTATTAGATATGTTGATGACATCCTCATATTGACCTCAGACGAAAATACACACAACTATATAAGAAAAGAGACGATATTCAATCTTCAATCTACGTATGGATTAGTGATCAACCCAGATAAAATTTCAGAAGGAGATCTCAACAAAGATTCAGTAGATTTTTTAGGTACAAGCATAAACGGCCGTAATATTTGTATTTCTGCAGCACAGTTAGCGCGAGTCAAAGCACAGTTAGACGAACTTTTTATGTGGTATAGACGCGTATCTAAAACACGAAACCATCCTCTATACGCAAAAAAAGACCGTGCGCTTAAAGCTCTAACAGAAAGGCTTAATTTACTCATAACAGGTTACATCTACCAGAATCCTGCTAAAGATAAGAAAGGTAGATACGGCTGGATTCAAACATCTCTACCTCGCCAAATTGACAACATCGATTCTCTAAAAATATTAGATAGGTATGTCTCATGCCTTATTCATACTCATATTCAAGACATTGAGCAGCGAAAAATTATTTTTCAGAATTGCAAATCATTTTTTATGGCATTTTGTAAGAGTAAATTTACAGAAAATGAGGATGGCTATATTCTTGATAGAGAAAAAGTGTCACAGAATAAAGATGTTATGTATGAAATTACCTGCAATTTAAGCGTCGTTGATTTAAAATATGGTTTAGGTGACCAATACAATAAAAAACTATTTGAAGATAGCGTTGGTGAAAGTTTGTACCGTCATTTCTGTAAATCACTTTATATTGCAAATCGTGATTTAACTACTGATATTCTTTATTGGTAATAAAAAGAGGAATTGAAATGGATGACAAAATTAAAGAAGTTAATTTATTAAATGCTATCCAGCGTGACATTGAAGTAACTTCATCAAATTATGCACAGATGTATGAACGGTTGCATTTGAGAGACTGTGCCTCAAAGTTTTTTGTTACATACTATAGTGTTTTCGCAATTTTATTTAGTTTGACACCATTCTTCTTTGGAGAACAAATTAAATATCGAGCATTGTTTGATTTTCTTACTGTAAGTATGTCAATTGTTGTTTTGGTTGCCTCACTATTAATATCGTTTGCAAAGTATTCTGAACGTGCCCTAAACGCAGTAAAAGCATTAGATGACTTAAAACGACTAAAGAAAGAACTTTTCAAATATAATGATGCTGACTTGTGGAAAGATGAATGTAAGATATACGATGCCTATGTAAAAAGATACCATCAAATTGTTGATTGTATGGAACTTCGCACTGAGATGGACTATTATCGTAGTTGCAAAAAACTTTCCAACAAAGAGGGGTTTAAAGATAGGTGGGAAAACCTTTCGTGGTATAATAAAATTTTTGCAAATTTGGCACGAATCTTTGATTATATTGAATATTTGATTTTGTTTCTGTTTCCTTTTGCTGCATTTATAGGTGCTTTTAATAGATAACTCTATTTTACAATAATGAAAAGCGTTTAATTGCTCCTTATTTACCTAAAAGATAGTAAATAATATACAGTAAGACTAAATCCTGTGTACTATTTTTAACTGTATAGAAACGATCGACCTATGCTTTTAGATCGTAAAATATACTGAAAAAATGTTTAACGAGATTTAAATTTTCAAAACACAATTTGGGGATGCGTTAAGCATATCACTTTTTAATATACAATAAACAAAGACATAGGCGCTATAATGCATATTTAAAAATAGGCCTTTGAACCAACAAACCGAGAGATACGGGCTATAAACAAATCCTAATGCTCAAAAATCCAATTATTATAAGAGAAATAAAAGCATTTAACACTAATTTTTCAAATCTTTCTCACGTTAGTGTCTTCTTCAGAAGAATTTCTTCCTCCACTTGTGATGGTCTATTTTTATAAAAGTATATAACTATTTTCCAAGCTTTAAGAGAGTTGTCCGCGCTTTGAGAGGTTATTGGTAATCTTTTCACGATTATTCGTTTCTGATTCCTAAAATGATCCCAAACGGTTGAACCAAATTTTTTCTGGTGATTTTAAATAGTTTTTAACCATTTCCGCTACATTCCACTCACTCTTTGCCGCTCTTAATTCCACTGTTTCCGAGTGCTCCGGCGCTGTCTGTGGTCAAACATGTGGTCAAAGAGCCCTTCTCGACCAGGTGCGGTATCCGCTGCCGCCGCCTGTCCAGAAGGGCTCTTTTTCATGTTTAAGTTTGGGGTATTGTACCTCTGCCGGGGCAGAGAAGCAAGAAGTATTTTCAAGTCAGGCGTATCAATTTTTAACACGCCTATACAAAGAATACAGCCTGGCGGGAGGAGGGCCTAACTCACCTGCTTAGGAGCCAACAAAGGCCGTCAACTGTGCGTTCCACAGCTTGGTTATAGTGATTGCCTGGATTCAGCTGGAACGCTGTGTCAATGCCCTTGCCTCGATAGAAGGCGTGAATCTCCTCTGTGTTCTGTCGAACATTTCGCAGAACCTGGTTTCGAGTTTTGCTCTCCTTGTCACCCAGGGAGAAATACATGCAGTCCGGCCAGCGCTTTGGCTCATGTGAGAAGATATACTCCTTCATCCCTGGAAACCAGAGAGAGCCAGACATGCTACCAACCCGTGAAAAGAGATCTGTCCGGTAGATGGCATACAAAGCAAACAGCCCTGCCAGAGAGTACCCAGCAATCCCTCGCCAACGAGGGACTCCGTTAATCTTCTTCTCTGCCGCTGGAATAATCTCCTCGGTGAGGAGACGCAGATATTCGTCCGCACCACCAGTGCAGGGCTCAGCATTTTTGAAAGCAGGTGGACTGTCCCAGGGCACCATGTCGTGGTTCCAGTCCAGATCACTGATGGATACCAAAGTAAACGGTGGACAACCAGCAGCCTGTGCGGCCTCATAGACCTTCTGACCCTCGTCAGAGAAGGTGTTGAGATAGACAATAGGCGCAGTTGCTTCAAGACTTGGGAAAATGGATATCGTTTTGCCCTTTGTTGATAAAGTGTACATATCTTGAATCATCCGCTTTCTATTTTGACAGATGGTGTCCTGCAGAATAATCCTGCTTATTGGACAAATATAATGCTAAACTGATTTCCAATGAAGAGAAACAAGATATATCAAAGCTGAATAGCTTTGTTGATATTTGCCAATAAGTCCTTGTCGGATTTTGGAATTCCAGTTATACTAAATATAATATACATCCACACAGAGAAGATAGGAAGAGTGAAATATAATGCTGCCTCCCGGCCTCTATGAACAAGTTATCAATACCGCCCTGAACCGCGAGCTCTTGGAGATCCCAGACGCCCGCAAATCGGTTGCGCCCATTGACAAGGCGGAGGCCTCCAAAGTGCTGGCGCAGTACCTGGCGGATGTGGTGCAAAAGGGCCTGGAGAACGTGCTGGACAACGGCGGGGACATCTCTGCACAGATCGACCTCGTCAACCAGATCGTAGACCTCATCCAAAACACAACCCAAGAAGCTGACTTTGCTGCGCTGAGCGTTGAAGCGCGGGCTGGGCAGCTTCTTGCGCTTTTACGGGAGCAGGATCCCCGGCTGGCGGTTGGCAAAACAGCTGCTGATCTGAGTCGGCCGGAGTCCTCCATTGCCCAGAGCTGCCTGTTTACCGGAGCTATCCATGAGCCCCAGATGTATACGGAGCTCAAAAAGGAGATCGTCTCTGCCGACCGCATCGATATGTTGGTATCCTTTATCAAGTGGAGCGGCTTGCGGCTCCTGATAGATGAACTGCGGGAGTTCACCCAAAACGGAGGGGAACTGCGGATCATTACCACCTCCTACATGGGGGCCACCGATGTGAAAGCCATTGAGGAGTTGCGGGCCCTGCCCAACACCAAAATCAAGGTCAGCTACGACACCAAGCGCACCCGCCTCCACGCCAAGACCTATGTATTTTACCGGAATACCGGCTTCACCACCGCCTATGTGGGCTCCTCCAACCTGTCCAACGCCGCCATCTCCAGCGGTTTGGAGTGGAACGTGAAGGTGACCCGCCGGGATCTGCCGGAGACTATTGATAAGATTGCCGCCACCTTCGAGAGCTACTGGAATTCCAACGAGTTTGAGTACTATTCCGAGGATCAGAAGGAGCGGCTGGCTCGGGCGTTAAAAGCGGAAAAATACTTCGACGCCAATAACGCTGAAGTCTATACCATGGATATCGCGCCATACTCCTACCAGCAGGAGATCCTGGACAAGCTGGAGGCCGAGCGCACCGTCCGGGGCTATACCCGCAATCTGGTGGTGGCCGCCACCGGTACTGGCAAGACGGTGATCTCCGCTCTGGACTATAAGCGATTTTGTAAGCAACACCCCGGAAAGCCCTGCCGGCTGCTCTTTGTGGCTCACCGGGAGGAGATTTTACGGCAGAGCCTGTACACCTTCCGAGCGGTTCTGAAGAACGCCAACTTCGGAGAGCTGTTTGTGGGCAGCTACCGGCCGGAGGACATTGAACACCTGTTTTTGTCCATTCAGACCTTCAACTCCCAGGATTTCTCCGCCAAAACCGCTCCGAATTTTTACGACTACATTGTGGTGGACGAGTTCCACCACGCGGCAGCGCCTACCTATCAGAAGCTGCTGTCCTACTATCAGTCCCAGATCCTCCTGGGTCTGACCGCCACCCCGGAGCGCATGGACGGCAAGAGCGTGCTGCCTTACTTCAACAACCGGATTGCTGCGGAGATCCGGCTGCCGGAGGCCATCGACCGCAAACTGCTGTGTCCCTTCCAGTATTTCGGCGTCACCGACACGGTGGATCTGAACATCCTGAAATGGAGCGCCGGCGGTTATGATAAAAATGAGCTGTCCGATCTCTACACTCTCAGCGGCACCGTTGCCAACCGCCGCGCCGATCTGGTGGTGTCCTCCCTTCTCAAATATGTAACCGACATCGACGAGGTCAAGGGGCTGGGCTTCTGCGTGTCCATTGAGTATGCGGAGTTCATGTGTCACTATTTCAACAACCATGGAATTCCCTCCATCTTCCTGACCGGAAAATCCTCCGATGAGGAGAGAAAAACCGCCAAAGGGAAGCTGGTTGGTGGCGAGGTTCGCTTCATCTTTGTGGTAGACATCTACAACGAGGGCGTGGACATCCCAGAGGTCAATACGGTGCTGTTCCTGCGCCCCACCGAGTCCCTGACCATCTTCCTTCAGCAGATGGGGCGTGGCCTGCGGCTTACGGAGGGCAAGGAATGCCTGACTGTGCTGGACTTTATCGGCCAGGCCAACAAGCGATATAACTTTGAGGATAAGTTTGCTGCCCTGCTGTCCAATACCACTCGCAGCGTGACCCGGGAGATCAAGGACGGGTTTGTCTCCGCGCCCAAGGGCTGCTATATCCAGTTGGAGAAGAAGGCTGCCAAGTACATTCTGGATAACATCCGTGCCTCCTACGGCAATACCGCCGGTCTGGTATCCAGAGCGGCCAGCTTTGCGGAGGACAGTGGTTTGGATCTGACTCTGGCAAACTTCCTGGACTATTATCATTTGGACCCCAGGACAATCTACAAGTTTTCCTCGTTCTCCCGCATCTGTGCCCGGGCGGATGTGATCGAGGATTTCAGCGAACCACTGGAGGAAGTCCTTACAAAAGCCTTGAGCCGGCTGGCCGTTGTGGACTTCCGGCGCTGGATCCGCTTTTTGTTGGATCTGCTGCCCCGCCTGGACGATGCGGACTTTGCGACGCTGAGTGAACTGGAGCAGCGGATGCTCCAGATGTTCTATGTGACCGTCTGGGGCAAGGCGGCAGAGAGCTGGACATCCAATGAGGTGCAAGACAACCTGTATGCCCTCTCAGATAGTCCCGTGCTCCTGGACGAGCTTCTGGAACTGCTTCGATACCGGTATGAGCAGATCGACTTCATTGATGAGCCGGTGGAGCTGGGCTTTGACTGCCCGTTGGACCTCCACTGCACCTATACTCGGGACCAGTTGCTGGTGGCGCTGGATTTCATGAAGCCTGCCACTGTCCGCGAGGGTGTGAAGTGGCTGCCGGAGAAGCATCTGGATGTGTTCTTTGTGACGCTGAATAAGGCGGATAAGGACTACTCGCCCACCACCATGTATCACGATTACTCCATCAACGAGAACCTGTTCCACTGGCAGAGTCAGAGTACCACAGCGGCAGACTCTCCCACTGGGCAGCGGTACATTCATCACCGGGAGCACGGGAGCAAGGTGCTGCTGTTTGTCCGGGAGTTCAAGGCAGACCGGATCACAGGAAGCGCTGCGGCCTATACCTTCCTGGGCACAGCAAACTATGTGAAGCATGACGGAAGCAGATCCATGAATATCACCTGGCAGCTGGATCGACCGATTCCGGCGAAGTTTTTGAAGAAGACAAACAAATTGGTGGTGGGATAAATGACAGAGGTAGTAGCAGCCCTGATCTGGGATCAGGACAAATTTATGATTTGTCAGCGCCCGGCCCATAAGGCCAGAGGACTTCTTTGGGAGTTCGTTGGAGGAAAGGTTAGGTCAGTTTACAAGGAACTACACGCAGACCGTGAAACGGGCTGCTGACAACAAACGGCGGTATGCTCCCGGAGAGGGCAGCATACCGCCTGTTTTGTTGTCTGGGGTTTCCAAAGGGGTGCCCCCTTTGGCACACGACTTTGCTTGCAAAGTGTAGTGTGTTATACCTGCTGGCGTGGCTGACGGGGGAAACGGGGGCGATGCTTTATGCGCCCCCCGTTTGCTCCGGCAGGAAAACAGGCTGAATTTTTGCGAATGGGAATGAGCGAAAAATCGGGCTGTTTTCAGAGAACGGCGGCAGGTATATGAAAGCCCCCGTCCCCCGCCCCACGCTCCGACTTGTGGACAAAGTGTCCCGAAGTTGTGGCCACACTCCCGGAAAAGTAGCAGGACAGCGGGCAACCGTCAAGGCTGAAATGAACGGGTTTGCACCCGGCCTTGACCGCCGCCCGCCGTCCCGCTGAATGGGTAGACAAGGCGTCCAATCCCTCAAAGTGCTTGGCCGCTCTCCATCTGATTTTGGGGCTTTCTTTTCCCAAAATTGAAATGGGCGGGAAAGCCATTTTGGGGCTTTCCCGCCTTGATTGCCCATCAGCAAAGACAGGCGGGACTGTCAACGGCGGCGCATGAAATACGCCGTTCATCTTGACCGTTGACTGGCTGGACTGTCTTTGTTATTTGCAAAAATAAACCGACTATGCACTGATTGTGTTAATCAAGGACTCGAGTCCACAAATCAACAGTTCAAGCAATCAGTAATAAAGTCCTGCGAGTCTTTGTAATCAATTTCAAAATCAAAATCTTCTACAATAGTTTCCAGTGCCCTCCCCTCGTATTGAGTTACGCCACGGGAATTTCGCCCTGCCCAGTGTTTAATAATTCTTGTACATGACAGGAGCTGACGATTGAACATTGAGCACAGCCGAGTTTGAATTGTTCTATTTTTATCAATCGTAACAACATAAATTAAGTACACGCTTTTTTCTTCGGAAAGGAACGAGAGCAATTTGTCAATGTTATAACCTTTCGGGTTGCTAGATAAGAACAAAACTTTTGTCTTAATATCTGTTTCAGTAAGGTAACGCTCGAACTCTCGTTCATAGTCGCCCAGTTCATCGGCAGTAAAAATTTCGGGGAGCGGTTGTCTTGTACGCAGGCAACGCATCAGAGTTTCTTTCAAATCATCTTCAGCAGTAATCAGGTATTCGATGATTCGTCCACGCAAATTAACGTTATCAATAAAAGCTGCGATTGCGATTTCTGATTCTACTGCACGAACGCGATTATTCAAATCGTCGTTCAATATTCCGTATTCCTCAGAACGCAAAAATGAAATTGCTCGGTCAACAGATTCTCTAATACATTCAACCTGAGATTCGGTAGGCATAAATCTTCTTCCAGTGGGAGCGATATTATTTGTTGCTTCTACCAAACGGTCAAGGTTTTCTTCAAAGGTGTAATTTTCGTGAGAGTTATACAGAAATTCAAAATTAGCGGGAATGTTTTCAACACCTTCAAACTCTCTCATAATGTCACTTCCGTTGAAACTACCCTTGATATTATCTCGGCGCAACTCCTGCGAAGAATGACTGATTTTTCTGAGGAATGTGGTGTTTGCCAGCATCAAGTAGTTACGAGCCGGCGTTACCAAGCAAACGATAAACGGAATATCATCATATCTATGGAGCGCAGATAATGCCAAAACGGTGTTGCCAAAACTCCTAGATGCTGCTTTGCAAAATCTAATTGCAAACCAATCACAGTAATATACGCTTCGTTCTTTCACAAGGTCAAATGCGTCTTGCACTTCATTCTGTAAACGGCTCTTATCCGTGTTACCATCTCTGGCTGAAATAAAGTCAACTAATTTCTCAATAATTTCTCTATTGTACATTGCTAAACCTCTCAAAAATCAAACAAAGTTTTTTGGGTAGTCTCTGATTCGATTATCGTGACTTGTCCTTCTGCCTTGCGTTTGCGCCTTCTTTTTGATTTGGTATCTTTTGTTCCACTCTGAGTTGCGTTTTGCTCAGGCAAAGAGTTGCGCTCCCAAAAAACTCCATTAACATATCCTTGAATTTCCGGATTGCTTTCGGCCATCTCAAGGCGTTGCTCTGCCCACACACAGTATTGTGCTTCTACCTCAATTCCAATGTAATGGCGGTTAAGTTTTTTTGCCACAACGCTCGTCGTACCAGACCCCAAGAATGGATCAAATACAGTATCTTTTTCAGAAGAACTTGCAAGCATAATTTTGGCAATCAACTTCTCCGATTTTTGTGTAGGATGTGCGGTGTTTTCTGCCATAGACCAAAAAGGAATAGTAATATCGTCCCAGAAGTTTGAAGGACAAGTATCACGGTAATTGCCGTTTTCAGTTTCAGTCCAATCTTTTGGCATTCCATCTACACGATAAGGAGCAATAACCCTTTTTCGTATTTTAACAGCGTCGAGATTGAACACATAATCGTTACTATTTGTTGCAAACCAAATATCTTCCATTCCGTTTTTCCAATTTGCTTTTGCACCGCGTCCTTTTTCACGCTGCCATGTAATGCGATTTCTGACATGGAAAAACTCACTCAATACTTTACCAACAATCAGGCTTGTTTCCCAATCACAACAGACATAAATTGAACCATCGTCTTTTAGCAATGGTTTAATTGCATTTAGCCATTGCCGGGTATATCCCTCATAATCAGCGTCTTTTTTCTTTGCAAATGTCGTTCCATTAAAAGATTTTGTGAGATTATAAGGGGGGTCAGCAATTATTAAATCTATGCTTTTAGCAGGTAACAATGAGCAGACATCAAACATATTACCAAGAACAGTTTTGTCCAAAACTCTACTAAGGTCTGTCTGTTTTTGTGTAACTGTGATGCAGCGATTGAGGTAAAGCTGCCCCTCGCTTAATGGGGTATCAATGGTTTTATTTCTACCAGCTTTTACTGTTGCCATAATATTCTCCTTTACTTGTTATGACTTTTTTCATCAACTGCCGAAACTGACCAATAGTTTCTTCATCCATCAGAACAAACTGTCCAACTTGTCCTGCAACCATCGCCGTTACATCGTCAATGGAAAGCGGTTTTTCTTTCTGCTCCGTCAGTGCGTCCCGCATGGTCTGAAACATGGCGGCGGTCACAGCTTCCCCCGGCTGTTCTCCGCTTTCCATGTCTTTTTTAATATCCCGCAGGATAGTAAGGAACACGCTTTTGATTTTCTCAATCTCTGCTTCGTGTTCGCCTATCTTCTGAGCGTTCAAAAGTTGTAAATCCTGTTTTGCTTCTGTCCTGTGTTCCGGGTGTTCTTTCATCAGGTCGGGCAGGGAAGCCGTTGCTATCTCGATAAGCTGGTTTCTTGCTGTTATCCCCTTTGCCGCCGTGTCCTGAAAATAAATCCGTATTAAATCCATCAGCTTGGGGAAATTTTTGTGTTCTAATAAACGGTTGAGGATTTGCACATCAACGGCACCCGTCACAAGCCCCCTCACGGCTCCCTCGGACAAGCCTAATTCAGAAATATCATAGCTTTTGCGGACGCTCACGGTGGATAAGCCCAGTATGTAGTCTGTCGATACCTTAAATTCCTTTGCCACGCCCATGAGAATATCACTGCTGACCGTTCTCGTTTCGCCGCTGACAATTCGGCTCAACTGAGAAGCAGAAACGCCTATCTTCTCCGCAAGTTCCTTTTGTGTGATGTGGTTTCCGTTACATAAATCGGAAATCCGCTGTCCGGGTGTTCCGGGTAAAGCCATAGACACGCACCTCCTCCGCATACTTCCATTATACAGCAAAATTGCAAAAATACAATTTTCAAAATGTAAACTTCATCAAAATGCAATTCTCGCAAAATTCCGGGGATTGCATTTTTTTCGTGTAGACTTAAGTTAGTTCATCGATGGACAGCACCTTGAAAACAGAATGACCGTCCGAAAAGGAATATCCGGCGATGGAAGCACCGCAAGGAGCCGACTTCTGGACAAAGTGTCCAGAGGCGGCTTCGGGCCACAATGACCTGAAGCTGTGGGGAGCGTGCCAACGCCGGAACACGCCGCAACTGTCGGGGTCCCCGCAAAGCCGCATGGCTTTGTGGGGAGAGGAGGAGCAGCGGAGCGAGTGAGTTTTGCCGCTTGCAGCGAAACGAACGATACGCAGCTTGTGACGACGAGGCAGGAAGCCTTTTCGGGGAGAACGGCAAAAGCGAAAAACGGAGGGACGCATGAAAAGCAACCCATATAAAAATTTACCGCCGTTGGAGCGTAAGCCGGACGGCACGCCCTACCGCATGACCCCGGCGCAGAGGAAACGGGCAAATGCCCTTATTCGCCGGGAGTGCTGCAACTGCGAGGGCGGCAACTGTATTGCCCTTGATAATGGCGATACCTGCATTTGTCCCCAGTCCATTTCCTATACCGTCTGCTGTAAGTGGTTCCGCTGGGCGGTCTTGCCGCTGGACAAGGCATTGGAAGCGGAGATTTACCGGGGCATGGACTTGAAGCGGTGCGCCGTCTGCGGGGCGGCTTTCGTCCCACGCTCCAACCGGGGGAAATACTGCCCGGACTGCGCCGCTAAAGTTCACAGGCGGCAGAAAACAGAAAGTGAACGG